>NZ_JCACKS010000031.1:38682-78912 GCF_059505505.1 Pelatocladus sp.
TTCGGGGTTGAAATGAGAAATTTCGGGGTTGAAATGAGAAATTTCGGGGTTGAAATGAGAAAATTTGGGGTTGAAACCAGAAATTTCGAGTTTGAAACCAGAAATTTCGAGGTTGAAATGAGAAATTTGTGTTGCGGTGAAAATTTCAATATATCGCAAAGCAAAGGGTTTAAACCCTTTGCTAATAGTGCAAGTCGTCTGAAGACGACTCAAATCAAGCGAACTTGATATCAAATAAATTAAACAGTCTGCTGAAGCAGACTTTAGCTATGAGACTGCGATTTCAATCGCAGGCTGGGCGGTTCATGTCTAGAATGAAATAGCTCTGATTGTGCTAGAAATGATCTTCTAACAAAGATGCGATCGCTTCGGGATGCACTTTTTTAAATTCTTTTTGACCGAGTTGCACAATACAGTTAGGTGCGCTACTACAACATTTTAAACAGCCTGTTTCCTCAATAATCACTTTATCTTGCAAGCCGCGATCGCATAAAATCTTTTCTAATTCTGACAATAAACTTTTTCCACCGCGTTTGCGACAACCAGATTTTTGACAAACTAAAATTTTGGCTTTAGCTTGTTGGGGATGTTTTTGATTGGGACAAACGCCTAATGGTTTTACTCCATAAACTTTAAATTTAATTTTACCTGTGTGGGTGTTTAACTTGCTCAAACCAAATACGCGCAAAAGTTCGCCGGGTTGCAAGTTTCCGCCAAGATATGCACGCATTTGTTTAGGAAGTTTGAGTTGTACTTCCCCAGATGCGATCGCTAAACGTAAATATTTAGAATCTGCTGATGAATTACCGACAAAACCAAGGAATTGTCCTTCTAAGTTAAATTCTGATAATGTCAAGTATTTGCCGCCCATTTTAAAATTTAGTTGGTTGTTGGTAGATGGTGGTTAGTTGTTGGTAGATGACAATTAATAAACAACTAACAAATATGTAATAAATTTTTATGTGAGACGTTTAGCCTCAAATGTTTGAGGTAAAACTAATGGATCTGGTAGGTTAGGAAATTCTAATTCCCAACCATTTGCCAAGGTGAAAATTTTACCTTCAGAGCCTTCGGTTTCTTTGACAACTTCTTCTTCGAGGTCTTTTTTGGCAACATAAACAACTAAGGTGCCAGCATTATTTCTGCGTAGCATTACTTTCATAAATTTACTTTCCTATTCTACGTCTTTAGATTTTTCAACTAGTTCTAGCTCTTTTTTACGACACCCAACAATAAAACCTGTTTCGAGGAAATGTATTGCATAAATATAGGATCTTTGTAAAAATGAACCTATACTAACGACGTAACCAATGTCTCCTTTTTTCGCGAGAATTGTCCCAATTTCTTGACCAGGAAAAGTTCCATCATTTTTAATTTGTTTGCGGAGTCGGACTTTATCACCGATGTTAAAAGCTGGCGGATCGTATAGTTCAACTTCATCATCTGATGGCATGAGAAACCCTCTGTTCGTAAACTAAATTTAAAAGTTCTTGGGTGGTGAGACTGCGTTTTTTCTGAATAGATTGTTGTCTAACTGCATCTAATACAGATTGAGTTTCTTCTGTGTTAAGAATAATGCCGTGTTGCTGTAGTAAATTAGATAATAAATGTCTACCAGAATGTTTACCTACAACTAAACGTCTTTCCCAACCCACTTCTTCAGGTGCAAATGGTTCGTAGGTGATAGGATTTTGGAGTACGCCGTGAGCATGAATTCCAGACTCGTGAGCAAAGGTATTTTCACCCACAATTGCTTTCCAAGGCGGAACACTCGAACCAGATGCTGTTGCTACGAGTCGAGATAGTTCTAATAAACGTGGTGTTTCGATGCCAACATCTATACCATGAATACGTTTGAGAGCCATGACAACTTCTTCTAAAGCCGCATTTCCGGCTCTTTCGCCCAATCCGTTCACTGTAGTATTTACTGATGATGCTCCGGCTTTTATACCAGCAAGGGCGTTTGCAGTCGCTAAACCAAAATCATTGTGGGTGTGAATTTCCACAGGAATCATCAAAGCGCCTACCAGCCGATTTACTTTTGTGTAGGTGCTGAAGGAGTCGAGAACTCCAACTGTATCGCAAAAACGAAACCGCGATGCACCCCATTCTTGGGCATAATGGGCGACATCAAAGAGAAAGTTTTCATCAGCACGGGAAGAATCCTCTCCTCCAACCGCAACCCAAAAACCTTGATCAACAGCAAAGCTGATACTATCTTTAAGTTGTTGCAGAGTGATGCGCCACTGACCGTGAAATTTAGTTGCTATTTGAATTCCGGAGATCGGAATGGAAATGTGCATTCTTGTCAAACCACAGGACATAGACGCCTGAATGTCTGAAATCACAGCTCGATTCCAACCTAGTAATTTCGCTGATAATCCCAAGTCAGCAATTGCTGCGATCGCTTGCTTTTCTGACTCACCCATCGCCGGAATTCCGACTTCGATTTCGTGAACGCCGATAGCATCCAAAAATTTGGCGATCGCTACTTTTTCTTGTAAGTTAAAAGCAACACCCGCCGCTTGTTCGCCGTCACGCAGAGTTGTGTCATTAATAAGAACTTTATTCATTACATAAATACCTCTAATGAAGTGTGTAGACGCCCTTTAGACGACTTTCCACGGGGTAGTATGAAGGATGAAGTCTGAAGTATGAAATGTGAAATATAAAAATTTTCATCATTCAAGCTTCAGCCTTTGGCTTTTATCCTTCATACTTAATCATTCATCCTTTAGCCTTCATCCTTAATCTTTATTCTGACTCAAGTAATAACTTGAATTCTGTATGACATCAAACCAGGAATTGGTATAAATTAACAGTGTTCAGTTATCAGTTGCTCTTTTTAATAACTGTTCACTGTTCACTGATTGAATAATTTTGTCTTCAGGATAATTAGAAATTTTAGTGAATAGCATATAACTCATGAAACTCTCTGCAATTCCTGATAAAATTAACAAACTCAATCCGGCAATTAAAGTGGAAATCATGATGTTTACCTCAGTAGTAAAAATTTAAAATCTCAAATTCCAAAGAATACTTTTTTCTTTTAACTGTTCTTGTTTGATGATATAGATTAAGTAGATTTTGTAAGTAGAATCAATCCAAAATCCAAAATCTAAAATATAATGACTTACTTAAGCTTGTTTTTCTAACCAATCAAAAATCCGCTCAAGCTGTTCTATATCAACTAAGCCATACTGCCACAGCAGCATTGGTAATGGGCCATTTTCTAATTCACGTTTTCGCAAAGCTACAGCAATATCTCCACTTGATAATTCAAGTTCATTTTGCAAAAAATTGATAAATTTTATCTCAATTTGACAGTTGGCTACCATAGAAAATTTAACTTTAATTTCAGTGGTTTTCTGTTGAAAAATTCTGCCCCCAAGAATACTAGTCTGAAAAATTAAATCTCGAAAATTTACCCAAACTATTGTGTAGAGAAAATTATTACATCTGCCAACATCGTTCTAGCCAATCGATTAATTCTTGGCGAGAAACCGAAAATTGTTTCACGATACTGTGAACAAGAATTACTGTGAGAAAATTATCTACCTGTACCCGTAAAGAACCATCAGAATCACACAAACAGGGAATCATCAACTCTTGCAAGCGATGATAAACTTGCCAGCGATCGCTTAAAGGAATCTGGACAATACAATAGTGATCGCCCAAAGTATTAGAAGTGTAAGGTGGTAACATTTATTTAGTTGGTGGTTAGTTGTTGTTGGTATTAATTAATGACCAATGACTATTGACTTTTGAGACTTTGCAATTGTTGTTCGAGTTGTTCTATACGTGCTTGTAAAGAACGAATTACAGTTGCTTCTACATCAGGAAGTTTGCCATGTTCGAGGGGAGAGAGGCGATCGCTTTTTTTGTGGGAAATATTGCGTCCAGGAATACCGACTACAGTGCAATCACTAGGGACATCTCGTAGCACGACTGAACCTGCGCCGATACGGACGCGATCGCCAATGTAAATATTCCCCAAAACCTTTGCACCTGCTCCCACAACAACGTTTTCACCCAAAGTCGGATGACGTTTACCCGTTTGTTTTCCGGTTCCACCCAAGGTGACACCTTGATAAATCAAGCTGTAGTCGCCGACAATAGCGGTTTCGCCAATGACGACACCAATACCATGATCGATAAATACACCTTTACCAATTTCTGCACCTGGATGAATTTCAATTCCTGTCAAAAATCGCCCCACGTGAGAAATCAACCGGGGAAAAAAAGTTATCTGGTGACGGTGTAACCAGTGAGCGAGACGATGTAAACACAATGCATGGAATCCGGGATAGCAAAACAGTACCTCCAACCAATTTCGTGCTGCTGGATCACGCTCAAAGATAATGCGAAAATCACTCCACAAAAATTCAAAAAAAACGTCGTTTGCACTATCCGGTGTCTTGACAGTATTTGAATTCTGAATCGGGTTTAAGATCTGTTGCATTGGTAATGCTCTGATTCAAAGCAGTGCGGTATTTTTCTGCTTATACCAGATACCTGTTCAACAGACAGTCCAGCCAATGGCGATTGAATTTATTGGATTAATTAAAGTTGTACTCAAGTACCCAATCCCTTATTTCATAGGGATTTCAAATTCGTCTGGGGCTAGGGGTACTAGTATTTTTAGAATAGGGGTACTAGTATTTTTAGGTGAGGGACTAGGTATTTTGGTACTCAGTCTCTAGTCCTTTGCTTGTAAGACTTTGCAACGATTTAAGCAATATATTTTTGCATAACTTAACATGTACTCACCCAACCGAAAATGTGCGGTTGATAATATTAATAGTAGAATTTCTGTATATGGAAATACTATTAAAATTTTATTATTTTGTTGATGCAAAAACAAGTGGAGAACTAGCGCTCTGCAATAGAGACTTTATTGCAAACCATCAAACCATCAAAAATTACAGACGAGTCCTTGAGTTAATAGCGATCGCCACATCTAGAATATTCAAGAATTGGGAGACGCTACATTACAAGTTCTTGCTAGCAGATACCTAATTTTCCTAAAACTTGTAACAATAAAAATTAAGATTGTTTTGTTGAGGTGAGGTTATGAAACCTTTTACTTCAGTAGTTCTAGCAACTGTCTCGGCTGTGGCTGCAACTTTAGCTTTTGGGCAAAGCGCTAAAGCTGATATTGTGATTCGATCCAATGGCAACGATCCATACTATCAAGAGTATCAAGATTATCACCGTGATTATAGAGAGGATGATTACAGAGTTTATCATCCAAGGTATCATCGTGTGTATCGTTCGGAAAATTACCCAAGGCATCATTATAAGTATCGTTCAAGAAATCGTTCAGGCAATCGAGTAGATTATCAAGTAGATTTTCCAAACTACCATATTCGCTATCGTTCTGACGATTATGACGATTAACTTTTAACTCCTGAGAAACTCTTTGCTGTAGCACTAAAGAGTTTCTCAGGAGTTAACCTTGTGCCTTCAGTTATATTCCTTATTCTGAAAACTTGCGATCGCTAGGCTAAAGAAGCTGCGATCGCAAGCAAGTTACCATCATTAAGTTATGTTCTACCCCTTTGGTAACAGAGAATTAAATAACGAATTAGCTGCAAGCGACTAACCCATTCAGCCATAACTGTAGAATTGTCTGGTTGTGCATTTTCTCTTGTGCTTTGCAGTTGCCGCAAGAATGGGTATGTTGGTAAGGTATTCAGGGTAATATCTTCTTCTAAAATTGAGGTAAATCCTGTCGTTTGAGCTAACCTTCGATATGCACTTAGGGTAATATTACTGTCAACATATCCAAAAAAATTACTCAGAAAAGGTTTAATGAAATATGACCCCAGTTGCATGAAGGGAAGAAAAGCTTCTTGGGGTACGAAGTCACAAAAAGCAAGTTTTCCTCCTGGTTTTAATACTCGCCATGCTTCTTGAAAAAACTTTTGGCGACTAGGAAAATGAAATATACACTCTACTGCTAAAACTAAATCAAACGAGTTATCTGCAAACGGTAACTGACAAGCATCTGCTTCTATAAATTCGATGTGGTTGCTGTTGCGGGGTTGGACTAGTTCTTTGGCTCTTTGAAGTTGACGGGAGTCGATATTTAAACCAACTAAGTGCATGTTAGTAAAGCGATCGCTTAAGCTGGCGATCGTACCACCAAAACCACAGCCACAATCTAAAATTCTTTGTCCATCACTTGCACCACCAGCATCACATACTCGCCGAGTCAAATTTTCGGTGGCGTTGGCAAAGTCATCTATAGAACCATCGGCAGTGGTAGGATTTTGCCAATAGCCCCAGTGTACATGATGCCCAAAGCTTTTGATGACTTCGGTTTTACCTTGGCGAATGTCTTCAAAAAGTTGGTCAAAATAAGGTAGTTCAATTTTTTGATTTTGCAAAATTGTAATACCAATTATTTACTAAAGTAAAAGGTAAAAGGCAAAAGCAATAAAAAGGTTTTTTACTTTTACCTTTTACCTTCGCATTTTTCCTAGCATTGGATACAAGTTTTAAATGATACTATAGTCTTTTGATGAAGATCAACCGCCGAAAATACCTGCGAATACTAACAATAACTGCTTTATGCGCTCATATTCAACCTTTTTCTGCCCAAGCCAAGCAAGATAAAAAATCCGTACTCAAGCCACAGCGTTTACAAATGGGCGACACAGTAGGATTAATTAGTCCTGCTGGTATAATTGAGGCGAAAGACGTTGAACAGGCAAAACAGACTTTTGGATCATTGGGATTAAAAGTTAAGTTAGGCAAGCATGTTTTAGACCGTTACGGCTATTTAGCAGGGAAAGATAGCGATCGCGCTGCTGATGTCAATGGGATGTTTGTTGACAGATCCATCAAAGCGATTGTTGCTATGCGTGGTGGTTCAGGTTGCGATCGCATCTTACCGTTAATCAACTATTCTCTAATTCGCTCCCATCCTAAAATTATCCTGGGTTACAGCGATATCACTTCTTTGTTGTTAGCAATTTACAACCGGACTCAACTTGTTACTTTTCACGGTCCCGTGGCTATCTCTACCTGGAATCAGTTTACGGTGAATTACATCAAGCGCATCCTTTTTCAAGGTGAAGTTGTGACAATGCAAAACACTCTTGCTACGCAACTCCGGCGACAAATAATTACTCCGGGCAAGGCAAAGGGTAAACTTGTGGGTGGTAATTTGTCTGTACTATCATCCATGGTTGGGTCTTCCTATCTGCCCTCATGGAAACATACTATTTTGTTTGTGGAAGAATTAAGCGAAGATATTTATCGTGTAGACAGGATGCTGACTCAGTTAAAAAATGCAGGAATTCTTAGCCAAATTGCTGGTTTTATATTCGGACAATGCACAGATTGCAGCCAGGGCGATGAACCTTCATTGACGTTAGCACAAGTTTTGCAAGATCACATCCAACCCTTGGGTATTCCAGCTTGGTACGGTGCGATGATTGGTCATATTAAAGATAAATTTACCTTGCCTGTTGGTATAGAAGCAGAAATAGATGCTAATACCGGGACATTGCGGATGTTAGAAGCATCTGTGAGTTGATAGGAACTTACTTGGCAAATATACTGTCTTTAGAATTGAGCTATGAGTTTAGTCAGTGTATGAAAACTAAGGGCGATTCTGAACAGAAAACTATTCAAAATTCTGGATCGGTTCTCAAGCTACGTCGGCTGGTAGGATCAGCAGTAATTGTGGCTTCTGTAGGAATAGCTAGTTATGTAGCTGGTTTTGCTGTTGCTAAACAGGAAAGTAACTCTAAAGCAAACATTCAACAGGCAAAATTACAAGGAAAATTATGCCGGAAGTTCAATCGCGGTGAAGTGCAACCAGAGGATGTTGCTGCTGGCGGTAAGATGTCTAACGTGCAAGATATTTTAGCAGATTTACAAACAGTGCAAATTGAGCTAGCGAAAAAAAGACTTGTGTATGTGGAAGAACAACCAACTATTATCAAGTTGAAGGCTCAAGAAACGGCTTTAAAATCTTTATTAAAACAGCGTATAGATGGTATTTGTAATGCTGTGATTTAGCTTAAACCGACAGAAAGCCCCACGTCTCACCCTGTATTCAGGGGAGCGTGGGATGAATGGCCTGATTGAAAGTTGATAAATTTTTACAGCAAACTTAGCTATAAAAAAGCGATCGCACTGATAATAAATACTTAGACATTAGCTGGCAAGCAGCATGGAAGCTAAAACCATCGACTCATACCGCGCTTTAGCACTGCAAGTAACATGTTATGCAGTTAACCAAGCACGCGATCGCCAAGCAGCTCGTTTTTTAATCCAAAATACTATTGAGCGCTTAGGACAGCAAATTGCTGCTAGTATCGCTTTTATTGGTTCCGACTGTCGTTTAGTTGTCCTACCAGAGTACTTTCTCACGGGTTTTCCTATGGGAGAATCACTCGCTACATGGGCAGAAAAAGCTTGTTTAGAAATTAGCGGGGCAGAGTATGATAGCCTCAGTAAAATTGCCCAAGAACTAAAAATTTTTCTTGCTGGTAACGCCTACGAACTCGATCCTAATTTTCCAGACTTATACTTTCAAACATGCTTTGTGATCAACCCATCCGGTGAAATAATTTTGCGCTATCGGCGTTTAAATTCTATGTTTGCACCAACACCCCATGACGTTTGGGATAAATATCTTGATTGTTACGGTTTGGATGGTGTTTTTCCGGTAGCGAAAACAGAAATAGGTAATTTAGCAGCTTTAGCATCAGAAGAAATTTTATATCCAGAAGTAGCCCGGTGTTTAGCAATGCGGGGTGCAGAGATTTTTCTGCACTCGACATCAGAAGTTTACGGTAAAGAGCGCACCCCTAAAGAAGCAGCGAAAATTTCTCGTGCAGTAGAAAACATGGCATACGTAGTCTCAGCTAATACTGCGGGTATCGTCAATACTTCTATTCCGCAAGCTTCCACAGATGGTGGTTCTAAAATCATTGATTACCGAGGATTAGTTATTGCTGAAACAGGATCAGGAGAAAGCATGGCAGCTTTTGCAGAGATCAACCTCGTAGCCTTGCGTAGCGATCGCCGTCGTCCAGGGTTAAATAATTTACTTTCCCGCCAGCGCTTTGAACTATACGCAGACAGCTACAGCCAGTCAGAATTTTACCCACCAAACACTATGCTGAATAAAGAAGTAAATCGCCAACACTTCATCCAAAGCCAGCAACAAACTATCGAGCGTTTAGCCAAATTAGGAGTGATTTGAGTCGGGGATTGGGGATGAATCAGTTAACAGTGGCCAGTTTAATTTGATAACTGATAACTGATTAGTTGTCCTACTTGTCCCCAATCCCCATTACCCCTTCGCCCCTAATCCCCACTCCCTTGGGGGGAGTGGGGGCCCCGAGTTCCCCTCCAGGGGACCCCTACCTTCCCCAATCCCCAATAACAAATGACCAAACCAATAGATGTTCGTAACCCTCGTACGGGGAAATATGATTACGTAATTATACCGCCGCCACCAAAGCTTTTGACACAACTATGCAATCGTGTGCGGAGAGCGCAAAAAGCTTGGGAGGAACTCGGTTTAAAAGGACGAATTGCAGCTTTGCAACAGTGGAAGCAAGCCATTATTGCAGGGCGGGATAAACTTACTGAAGCTTTAGTTGCTGATACTGGTAGATTGTCAATTTCAGTACTAGAAATAGATTCGTTCCTCTCTAATATTGATAGATGGTGTAAATTATCACCAGAATTACTAGAAGAAACAGAAAAACAAACAGCAGTACCATTTATCCAACTGCGACAAACAGCAGTACCTTATCCTCTGGTGGGAGTAATTAGTCCGTGGAATTTGCCATTGTTGCTCTCAACTATTGATGTCATTCCAGCACTGATCGCAGGTTGTGCTGTGGTTGTTAAACCAAGTGAAATAGCGCCTCGGTTTATGACACCACTGTTAAATGCTGTTAATGCTGTTCCTCCATTGCGGGAAATATTTACTTTTGTAGAAGGAGCAGGTCAAACAGGCGCTCATCTGATCGAAAATGTAGACTTGGTTTGCTTTACAGGAAGTGTAACCACAGGGCGAAAAGTTGCAGAAGCCGCAGCTAGACGCTTTATCCCGGCTTTTTTAGAATTGGGAGGTAAAGATGCAGCGATCGTTTTGGAATCGGCTGATTTAGAATTAGCAACCTCAGCAGTTTTATGGGGTTCGGTAGTGAATACAGGACAGTCGTGTCTTTCCATTGAACGCATCTATGTTGCTGAATCGATTTTTAAACAGTTTGTTGAACAACTTGTCACCAAAGCCGAACGTTTGCAATTAGCCTACCCTAAACTTGAAAGTGGCGAAATTGGCCCAATTATTGCCGAAAGACAAGCCGCAATTATTAGTAATCATTTGTTAGAGGCTATAGAAGAAGGAGCTGTTATACACTGCGGGGGAAAAGTAGAAAATACTGGGGGAGGATGGTGGTGTCGTCCGACAGTTCTTACCCAAGTTAATCACAACATGAAGATTATGACTGAGGAGACATTTGGCCCCATTATGCCAGTTATGGCTTTTTCCAAGTTAGAAGAAGCAATTAAATTGGCAAATGATACTATTTATGGGCTGAGTGCAGCAGTTTTTGCAGGAGATGAAGCAGAAGCTTTAGCAGTTGCTCAACACATAGATGCAGGTGCTATTTGTATTAATGATGCAGGTTTGACAGCTCTCATCTATGAGGGAGAAAAAAATTCTTTCAAATACTCTGGTTTAGGTGGTTCACGCATGGGGACAGCTGCGTTGATGCGATTTATGCGGAAAAAAGCCCTCTTGATTAAAACAAATTCTGATCATGATCCTTGGTGGTTTGATGATTAAAAACAGAAGACTATTGTTATGGTGGGTACTTGCTAATGCTGTTGGTGGTGCTGTAATTGGCACTTTGGAAGAGGGTGGATTCCAGTTTTTTGCCACATTAATTTTAACTGGCCCTATTCTTGGAGTTGCCCAATGGTTTGTCTTAAAGCGTTACATAAGACAAGCAGGCTGGTGGGTGTTAGCCAGTACTGTAGGTTGGTACTTGGGTATTCCAGTGACTCTCATCACAAGAGAAATTGTCAATCCCATCATTATAGAGATGCTATTGACAGTAAGCCAATTTTGGGAAGCATTCTGGTTACATTTGATTAATCAGTGTGTCACCTTCACTGTATTGGGAGTGATCCAATGGTTGGTTTTAAGCCGTCATTTCCAACAAGCATGGCGATGGATTTTGGCTAGCAGCATTGCGGGATTAGTAAATGGGGCATTAGCAGCGATATTGACTTTGGGATTGCAAACTGTAGCAATTAAAATAAATGCACAAATGGTGGGTGCGATCGCCTATAGTACTGGTTGGACTGGAAGTGGGTTAGTGACAGGTATCATGCTTGTATGGTTATTGCTAAATCACTCAAAATAAAAGGAGTGTAAATCAAATGTCTATTATCAAAGCAGAAATGCCTCTCATGGCCCGCCATGAAGGAGAATGGTCAGGTTCTTATACATTGGTTGATAATGAAGGAAAAATTTTAGATAAATATACTTCTCATCTAAGTTGTCAATTTAGAGAGGATGAAACTTCTCCCTACTATCAAATAAATCGTTACCAATGGCCTAGCGGTAAACAAGAAGAGCATCATTTTCCCGGAAGATATGAAAACAAAAACGTGTGGTTTGATACTGAACGTCTTACTGGTCAAGCCTGGGAAGTTGATAATACAACTATGATTTTTCTTTTTACTTTTAAAAATATACCAGGTCAGTATTTGTATGAAACGATTTTTCTCAGTCCTTGCAATAACTATCGTTTCCGCACCTGGCATTGGTTTAAAAATCATCAAGTGTACCAACGAACTCTAGTTCAAGAAGAACGGATGCGATAAAGTAATTGTTGATGTTAGTGGTTGGTAGTTATTTGTTGTTTGTAATTACCAACCACTAACAAGCAACAACTAATAACCAATAATCAAGTATTATCAATTCTCAGCATGGCAAAAAGCGAAAAAATCAACTTTTCTACTCCTAGTGGTTTTCCAGAGTTTCTTCCTGGCGAAAAACGCCTAGAAGTATATTTAATTGATACTATCCGTAGGGTGTTTGAAAGCTACGGATTTACTCCTATTGAAACTCCCGCAGTCGAAAGATTAGAAGTTCTACAAGCTAAAGGTAATCAAGGCGACAATATTATTTATGGTATTGATCCAATTTTGCCTCCGAATCGCCAAGCAGAAAAGGAGAAATCTGGCGAAAGTGGTTCAGAAGCACGAGCATTAAAATTTGACCAAACAGTTCCTTTAGCAGCCTATATTGCTCGTCATTTGAATGATTTAAATTTCCCTTTTGCTCGCTACCAAATGGATGTGGTATTTCGTGGCGAACGAGCAAAAGATGGACGATTCCGTCAGTTTCGCCAGTGTGATATTGATGTTGTCGGTCGTCGGGAATTGAGCTTGCTTTATGATGCTCAAATGCCTGCAATTATCACGGAAATTTTTACAGCTATTAATATTGGTGATTTTGTTATTCGCATCAATAATCGTAAAATTCTTACAGGTTTTTTTCAATCTGTAGGAATTGAGGAAACCAAAATTAAAGCCTGTATCGGCATTATTGATAATCTGGAAAAAATTGGTGAAGCCAAAGTTAAACAAGAGTTAGAAAAAGAAGGTATTTCACTAGAACCAACTCAGAAAATTATTGAGTTTGTTAATATTAAAGGCACAGTGGACGATATGCTAGATAAGCTAAAGCATCTCACTCAAACTATGCCAGAAGCCGAGCGATTTAATCTGGGAGTTACCGAATTAGAAACAGTAATTACAGGTGTTCGTAACTTGGGAGTTCCTGAAAATCGTTTCTGTATTGATTTATCAATTGCTCGTGGTTTGGATTACTATACTGGAACAGTTTACGAAACAACTCTGCTAGGACACGAAGCTTTGGGAAGTATTTGTTCTGGTGGCAGATATGAAGAATTAGTTGGGGTATTTTTAGGCGAAAAAATGCCTGGTGTTGGTATTTCAATTGGTTTAACCCGCTTAATGAGTCGCTTAATTAAAGCTGGGATTTTGAATACTTTAGCTCCGACTCCGGCACAGGTAATGGTGGTAAATTTACAAGAGGATTTGATGTCACTTTACTTAAAAGTATCTCAAGATTTACGCAAAGCAGGTATTAATGTGATTACTAGCTTTGATAAACGGGGATTAGGCAAACAATTCCAGTTAGCTGATAAACAGGGAATACAATTTTGTGTGATCATTGGTACTGATGAAGCAGCAGCACAAAAATCTTCGCTCAAAGATTTAAAAACAGGGGAACAGGTAGAAGTTTCACTGACTAATTTAGGGGAGGAAGTGAAGAATAGACTTAAATGATTTCAAAATAAACAAGTTTTAGGAGTTGTTTGAAAAGTGGTAGGGTGCGTTATGGACGGAACATCTTAATGGGAGAATCCCAATTTTTTCAATATACCGCGCTTGGGTTTAAACCGTTAGCTAATAGCACAAGTCGTCTGAAGACGACTCAACAAATAAATCAAGTAGTCTGCTTAAAGCAGACTTGAGCTATGAGCAGGCGGGTTTTTTGAACATTTGGGATGCTCCCCATCTTAATGCACCAAAAAGCTGGAATGGTGCGTTACGCTGCGCGACAACACACCCTACAAATAATTAAGAACGAGTATATAAACGCTGACGGGGCGACAAAATAACTGGAAAAGCTTATTTTGTCGCCCCGTCAGTTTTCCATCAATAATTTGTCCATCGGAAAGTCTAGCAGCACGGTGAGAACAACGATCTGCTATGCACCCTAACTTGCCATCTTTGTTTTTAAATAACACCAAAGGTTCATCATACAGAGAAAATCTGTAAGGTTTATCTTTTGGTAAATCTTGAAGAAAACTAACGGGATACCAACAATTTCTCCAATTAAATTCTTGATTAGTTGCTGATATGGGTGAACTATCAATAGCTAGTTCTGTCTCCTGTTTATTAGGAGTAATTGTCATATTTTCCTCCTTGTATTGCTTTAAACTTTTGAGCTTGTGTTCATTTGGTACTGTAAGCCCATAAATTAGCAATGTAATACCAATTTAATATGAAGACGCATACAAAGACCCCACCCGCGCTGCGCTAACGCGCACCCCCCTCCCACTCCCCTTGGCTTGGCAAGGGGAGTGGGAGGGTTGGGGAGGGGTAAAATTCTATGCAGCTTCACGAAAATTTGGTATAAATCAATACACTTAAAATGTAAGCCAATGCAGTTCAGTTAGAAAAATTTCAAAATTTTGCTTGTAGTGAAGACTTTAGTCCTCACTACGAACTTAAAATAATATGCCAGTTGCGTAAGTCCTGGTCTTATCCGAACCGCATTGCAAGATATCCCCCAAGACGAGCGATGTCTTGCGACAAGCCGCTCCGCGTCTACGCTTCCACAGCTCAACCAACTGTTAAGCATGGATTATTTCAAACATCCTCTTACTAGTTAAGGAAAGCAGAAGTTATACACCTGATTAATTGATTAGGGCTAACTCTGCTTGATTTATTCAGAGTGGATTTATTTAGAAGTCCAACTTAATATTGTTGCGAGCATCAGTATCTACAAGCTGATTTAAGACAACAGAATCTGAGCGGCTACCTTGATCATTGCTCTCGGTGCTTTGAGCAATAAAGTTAACTTCTTTGGTGAAATCTGTTTCAACGTTTTGGAGAGCAGCACCACCTGCTACTACATCTAATTCTTGCTCAGACAATTCAATTTTGTTGATTTCAGAATGCATAATTTACCTCGATTGTGTGTTTTGTTTGTGTATTGTGTACTAGTTAAGGAAAGCAGAAGTTATACACCTGATTAATTGATTAGGGCTAACTCTGCTTGATTTATTCAGAGTGGATTTATTTAGAAGTCCAACTTAATATTGTTGCGAGCATCAGTATCTACAAGCTGATTTAAGACAACAGAATCTGAGCGGCTACCTTGATCATTGCTCTCGGTGCTTTGAGCAATAAAGTTAACTTCTTTGGTGAAATCTGTTTCAACGTTTTGGAGAGCAGCACCACCTGCTACTACATCTAATTCTTGCTCAGACAATTCAATTTTGTTGATTTCAGAATGCATAATTTACCTCGATTGTGTGTTTTGTTTGTGTGTTGTGTACTAGTTGAAGAAAGCAAAATTTTGGAAACAATTTAACTTGTTTTTTTGTCGCCTTTGTTTGATTGCCTTCGCAACTGAATTCATAGTAGAATTTTGTTGAGGAATACAACATCTGAAAAACGTCTATACTCTCAACTCAACTAAATAGATAAACTGATAGGGACTTTCGTTGATAAATTAAGTAAATATTCCTACGACTAAAGTTGGAAACTATAGACAAAAATTCAATCTCTTCAAGTTTTTAATTTCAAATGAATGAGTAATACTCGCCAGTTCCCCTTAAATTCGCTTCTTCATGTGACTATGTCCGTGGTTATTTCCCCTCAATTTATTTATGGGGATTATCTTTTTACTTTTTACTTTTTACTTTTTACTTTTTACTTTTTAATATTCATTACGCAGACATAGTTCTACACTGGGGTAGTACTCTTGCAAAATTTTAGATGCACTTCTATATGATTCGTTTGTTACTCGTAGATGACCAAACTCTCATTCGAGATGGTATAAGGGCTATGCTAAATTTAGAGACTGACTTAGAAGTTATAGGAACTGCGGATAATGGCGAAAGCGCGATCGCACAAGTAACAGCTTTACAGCCAGATGTTGTATTAATGGATGTACGTATGCCTGTAATGGATGGTAAAGTAGCTACTGGCATCATATGTCAGCAGTTTCCAAATATTAAAGTCATAGTCCTTAGCACTTTTGATGATGATGAATACATTGCTGATGCGATGCGAGCAGGAGCAAAGGGCTATTTACTCAAAGATATGCCATCTGAGGAGCTAGCACAGGCGATTCGATTTGTCCATAAAGGATATACCCAAATGGGGCCAGGGCTGTTGGAAAAGATTGTTACTAAAATCCAAACCTCAGAAGCTGTTAGCCCGAAGTTACCAGAGCCAAAATTGGACTTGTTGACTGATCGCGAACAAGATGTACTGCGCTTGATTGCAATTGGTTCTACGAACCGCGAAATCGCACAGCAACTTTTTATTTCGGAAGGGACTGTCAAAACCCATGTCACTCATCTGCTTAATCGTTTAAATCTGAAAAATCGATCACAATTGGCAATTTATGCGAACTCAGTCTATGGTGGATCATCCTTTACAGGTTAAGGAAATTGCAAATTTATCAAAGGTTGCAGATTTTACTCAAGTGGACTTAAGCCCTTTCTCAGTCGTCTTGAGACGACTGCGTTGCATAAATGCGGGATGAATTAGCGGCTGAAGCTATTAATAATTCGTTCAAAATAGGGCTAAATCATTCCATTATTGAGCAACGCCCATTTTTCATTTAGGCGATCGCACCAACTAGTATCATGACTAATTATCCGAACTTGATATTACAGGAGATATTACTGGTTTTTGAAACACAAATGATAATAAAGGTGGTGCTAAAAAGGTTGTCAAAATCACCATCACGATAATAGCAGCATCCAAAGAACCAGACAAAACGCCACTTGTGGAGCCGATACCTGCAAACACTAATCCGACTTCGCCGCGTGGAATCATACCAACACCAATTGCTAAACGGTTAGTTTCTTCTGAACCAAATACCGTAAAGCCACTGACCAGTTTACCCACAATTGCTACCAAAATTAAGAAACTAGCGATAATCAAGCCCTCACGATTTTCAGGCACAAATGGATTTAAGACAGCAATGTTAGTTTTGGCACTCACAGCGACAAAGAAAATCGGCACGAGCATATCTGCAATTGGTAAGACTTGATCTTTGAGCGCTCGACATTTCTGTGTTTCCGCTAATACTAAGCCAGCCGTAAAAGCTCCGAGAATTGCTTCTAAATTTATAGCTGTAGCAATATATGCTAAAACGAAAGCAAAAATCAGGGCAGGAATTAATAATTGACCACGGGTTTTGAGTTCATCGACTATCTTGACAAAATAGGGATTGAAAAGACGACCGAGTAATACTGCTCCAACTAAGAAAGCTACGGCACTAACAATTAAATAAAGTACATTTGTTATTTCGACTTCTCCGGTTTTGGCTAGACTCGCCACCACTGCCAAGATGATAATGCCAAGTACATCGTCTAAAACAGCCGCACCAATAATAATTTGACCTTCTTTGCGATTGAGATATTGTAGTTCTGACAGGACTTTGGCTGTAATTCCAATACTGGTTGCAGTCAGGGCTGCACCAGCAAAAATTGCAGGTACAGCAGGTACGCCAAACAAGTACATTAACCCAAAAGTACCACCAGCGAAGGGGGCTGTAACTCCTACTATTGCTACAATTGCTGACTGTGGCCCAACTTTGAGTAATTCTTTTAAATCTGATTCCAAACCAATTTCAAACAATAGAATTACCACACCGATTTCTGCTAAAACAGAAATAACTTCACTATCGATTTGAAATATGGTTGATGCTCCATCTATGGTTAAACCTGTAGTGGCTACCAAGAACTTTATTAAAATCGAGTCACCAAAATCACCTCCATCTTCAGTAAATACCAACAAATGAAAGGCTGATATGCCCACAACCAGACCACCTAAGAGTTGCCCTAAAACTGGTGGCATGTTCAAGCGATCGCAAATTTCGCTTCCAATCATACTCGCCAGGTAAATCACCACTAAACTAATCAGCACTGCTGCCATCACTGAACTGCTGTCTGATGCTGTTGCGGTTGCGAACACAGGTATAGTGAGATGAGAAATTGTATTTACTAGTGTCATTTTTCAGAGGGAACGGGGATCGGGGAAACGAGATTGGGGATCGGGGAAACGGGATTGGGGATTCTCCGTAAGGAGAATCCCTTATCCCTTATCCCCTATCAATAAGTTTTGGTCGTAACTCGACCATCTTCTTCTACTTCTTCTATGGGGTGTGGTGGTTGTTGAGGTGGACGACGGCGTTTTAAAAGGCGATCGCGTAAGCTGCCAATCACGATATATAAAATTGGCACTACAAACAAACTCAAAAACGTAGCAACAAGCATCCCACCAAATACCGCAGTACCCAGAGATTGACGGCTACCAGCACCTGCACCTGTAGCAATTGCCAAGGGGAAAATCCCTAAGAGTGTGGAAAAGGCTGTCATCAAAATCGGTCGCAAACGTTCCTGTGCAGCTTGCACTGCGGCTTTGGCAAGTGGTGTACCTTGTTCATGTAGTTGGTTAGCAAACTCTACAATCAAAATGGCGTTCTTACTTGCCAAACCAATTAGCATCACCAAACCAACTTGGCAAAAGATGTCATTATTTAAACCCCGCAGTGATTGTGCTGCTAGCGCCCCAAAGATCGCTAGGGGAACCGATAGCAAAATAATCAATGGGTCAACATAGTTTTCGTACTGAGCAGCCAATACCAAGAAAACAAAGACAAGTCCCAAACCAAAAATTATCGGTGCTTGACCACCGGATGTTTTTTCTTCCAGAGCTATCCCCGACCATTCGTAACCAAAACTCGCTGGTAAAACTTGTTGGGCGACATTCTCCATTGCTTGGATTGCTTGACCGGAGCTTTTTCCAGGAGCTGCTGAACCGTTGATTTCAATTGAGCGGAACAAGTTGTAATGATTGATTGTTTGCGCTCCGGTTGTAGGGGTGAGTTTAACCAAGTCACTCAAAGGAATCATTTGATCATCGGCAGAGCGGACATATAATTTGCCGATATCTTCTGGATTAGAGCGAAATTGAGCATCTGCTTGGACGTAAACTCGATAAGTCCGCCGTTCAAAATTAAAGTCGTTGACGTAGCGCGAACCCAGGTAATTCTGGAGAGTATTAAATACTTCGTCAACATCTACTTGTAGAGCTTTAGCCCGACTACGATCTACTTCAATTAAAATTTGCGGCGTATTCGCAGCAAATGTGGTGTACACAGGTTTTTGCAAGTCTGGTACTTGATTTGCACGCCCAAGTAATTGACCTAAGACTTGCAGCATGGTGTCTAGGCCACTGTTACCTCCTCTATCTTGTAGCTGAAATTGGAAACCGCTAAAACTACCTAAACCCCGAATCGTTGGCGGATTAACTGGCAAAACTCTGGCTTCGGTAATGCCTGATAATTTACCCATTAAACTACCTATGATTGCTTGGACTGGTCGGCTGCGCTCGTCCCAAGGTTTAAGGGTTGTAAATATTACGCCATTGTTAGCGGTGCTACCACTAAAACTAAATCCACCTACGGCAAAAGTACCAACAACTTCCGGCAATTTCAGAATTTCTTCTTCTGCCTGGCGCATCACTTTGCTAGTGTAGTTGAGAGAAACCCCTTCTGGCCCTTGCACAATTGTAATGAAGTAACCTTGGTCTTCATCGGGGAGAAATGATGTGGGGACGGAGATATATAGCCAAGCAGTTAATCCCAAGGAGAGAATAAATAGCCCAATTACAATTGCTTTGATCCTAACTAGACGGTTGAGTGACCACTCGTACCCTCTTCGCATCGAGTCTTGGAACGAGTTAAATTTACCAAACAGCCAGCCCAATATACCACGCTGTCTTGGTTGGCGACGCAGCAGCAAGGCAGATAAAGAAGGCGTGAGAGTCAGGGCGAGAAAGGTTGAGATAGTAATTGAAAAGGCGATAGTTAAAGCAAATTGTTTATATATCTGTCCGGTGGCTCCTGGGAAAAAGGCGACAGGGACAAATACAGCCATCAGTACCAAAGAAGTAGCAATAACAGCTCCAGACAGTTCATGCATAGCCGCAGTTGCGGCTTGGCGCGGCGTCATTCCTTCTTGCTGAATCAAGCGAGAAATATCTTCGACGACAACGATCGCATCATCAACAACCATCCCTGTTGCTAAGGTCAAACCAAACAAAGTTAAAGTGTTGATGGAAAAATCGAAGGCTTTGACAAAGGCAAATGTACCAATTAATGCTAGAGGAATGGTGATCACAGGAATCAAGGTTGTACGCCAATCCTGTAAGAAAATAAAAATTACCAGGACAACGAGAGCGATCGCCATTAACAGAGTCAAGACCACTTCTGAAAGTGAAGCTTCCACAAAACTTGTTGTATCAAAGGCAACTTGATACTTCATCCCTGGTGGAAATTTTTGAGCTAGTACCGCCATTTCGGCTTTAACCGCTTTGGCAATGTCGAGTACGTTACTTCCTGGAATGGTAAATATACCAATCCCTACGCCATCTTGACCTCGAAATCGCAAGAAAGAATTGTAACTTTCTGCTCCTAGTTCTGCTCTTCCTACATCTTTGAGCTTAATTAGTGATCCATCTTGACTGGTTTTAATCACTATATTTTCAAATTCGGATGGATCTGTGAGCCTACTAATGGCACGTAGGTCAATTTGATACATTTGGTCTTCTGGTGATGGTTGCTGACCAATTTGTCCAGCACCCACTTGCAGGTTTTGTTCATCCAAAGCATCAATCACATCCTGAGCAGTAAGGTCACGACTTGCAAGGCGGTTTGGATCAAGCCACAAACGCATCGCGTAACGGCGTTCACCAAAAATTCGTGCTTCACTCACACCCTTGATTCTTTTGAGAGCATCTGATAAGTAAAGATCGGCGTAATTACTTAAAAATACAGTGTCATATTCTCCTTGCTCACTGTATAAGCCCATCGCTAACAGGATGTTATTTGATTGTTTACTAACGCTGACTCCTGTTCGCGTGACTGGTTCTGGTAGCTGTGGTTCAGCCAAAGATACACGATTCTGCACATCGACGGCAGCAATATCCGGGTCTCGTGATGCATCAAATGTGACTGTAATCGTACTAGTACCATTATTACTGCTACTAGAAGTCATGTACTTCATGCCTTCAACACCGTTAATCTGCCGTTCTAAAATTGTCGTAACGGTGTTTTCTACTACCTCAGCACTAGCACCAACATAGTTAGCAGTAACTTGGATTTGAGTCGGACTAATTTCTGGATACTGCTCTGTAGGTAAGGTAGGAATGCTAATAGAGCCTACTAGCAGAATGATAATAGCGCAGACACTGGTAAAAACAGGTCGCCTGATAAAGAAATCGACAAACATATTGGGGATTGGGGATTGGGATCAGGGACTAGGGATTGGGGATTGGGGAAGGTAGGGGTCCCCTGGAGGGGAACTCGGGGCCCCCACTCCCCCCAAGGGAGTGGGGATTAGGGGCGAAGGGGTAATGGGGATTGGGGATTGGGGACTAGGGAGAATAACTAGTGAGACTTAAATACTTAACACTTGACCATTGATCATTGACACTTGACTAAGCACTAACAACCAATACCAATAAATAACAATGATCAATTAATTTTTATTTGGATTCTGGATTAATGGCCGCTCCATCTTGAAGATTGAGTAGTCCCGAAACAACTATTCTTTCTCCTGGTTGTAATCCTTTCAATACTTGGTAGTTATTACCTTTGATATTGCCTAACTCAACACGCTTTTGTTTAGCTACTAGTTGGGTCTTACCTTGAGGTGATTTTTGGGTTTGCTCGATGAAGACAAAGTTTTGTCCAGCTATACGAGCAACTGCTGATGTTGGAATAACTACTCCTGAGCGTTCACTAAATATCACTCTTGCACGAATATATTCATCTGCTTTAAGCTTATTATTTTCATTGTCATACAGAGCTTTGACCTGAATCATACGATTTTCGTTATTCGCTTTCGGAGAGATAAAAAATACCCGACTAGTACCAATAGTCTGACCTTGAGCATTAATCAGTTCTACTAGCATTCCGTTACGCAATTCAGATGCACGTTCTATGGGTACAGATAGATTTATTTCTAAAGGTCGATTTTGAGTAATGGTAGCTAGCTGTGTAGACGTGTTGACGAAATCACCTAATTTGACAGGGATATCACCGACTGTACCAGCAAAGGGAGCTGTGACTCTGTAGTATTGGAGTTGGACTTGTTGTTGGTTGGTATTAGCTAAAGCTTGCTGTAAAGATTTTTCGGCTTCGGCGACTGCGGCTTGTTGCGCTTTAATTTTGGATTCATTTGCGTTGAGAGCGGCTCTGGCTACAGCTAGTCTATTAGCATACTGTTCTTTTGTTTGTTGAGATACCGCTCCTTGGTTGGCAAGATCGGCATAGCGATTGTAATCTTGCTGATTTAATTTCACATCTGCAAGAAAAGATTGTCTATCTGCTTCTAAGGATCTCAGGGTAGCTTTAGCATTTTCGACTTGCGATCGCGCCGCTTGTGCAGCAGCATTAACACTATTAACTGCTGCTTGTTGCTCTCTTGAGTCTACCTGAATAATCGGATCTCCATCTTTAACTGGATCTCCTGCTCTGACAAATATTTGAGTAACTTGACCTTGAATTCTCGGTTGCAGAGCCACCGAACGGCGCGATTCAATAGTAGCGATATATTCTGAACTTTCTTCAATTGTGCCTGATTTAACGGCAGATACTTTCACTGGTACTGCTGGGGGTTGAGCATTTGCATTCGTATTTGCAGGTGTTTGATTTTCTGAAGCAAACACACGCCAAACAGCAATCCCTCCTCCTGTCAAGGCGATCAGAGCTAACAATAACCAAAGCCACCGTCTTTGTTTGCGAGGTGGCTGGCTTTCTGTCTGTGGAGGATAATTTTCAACTTTAGTGTCAGGCTGCGGAGATGTCATGATTAGCAGAGACTAAAAACAAATTAAGGATGCGTTAAACAAGAACTAGATAAGTGATATTGAAATTACTGTTGTTTTTGGGTTAATTATGCAACAACCCATCAAAAATATACTATCTTGCAGTTTATATCTAATCCACCTAAAGGTAAATTATCAAACCTAGTTTACGAATAAAATGATCTAATTGTCTTTCCTGTTCTTGCTAAAAATGTTCTAATCTTGCGATTTTGAAATCACCAACACTGAGTAATTAATAAGGTAAAAACAATAATTTATTAGATCTGAGACAGTTATTTGGGTTTGACAAAATGCTTGATTAATGATGGCTGCTTTGCTGAAATGATTTAATTTTTTATATTGGGATAATTTAAGTAATTGCACTCAATCAAAAGTAAGATATTTCCTCCTAAAAGTATTTTGTTTCTACAATCAGAGGCATTAATGGAGAGTGTATATTTTGAAGACTTAAATTTAATTAATTTGTCATCTACCGAAAGTATAAAACTACCTAACTTTGTTAAATATAGTTGAATTTAAACTAAATGCACACGTGTCACCCATTTCCGCAAGGAGGCTCCCACTGTACCTGAAAGGTCAGCGGTCGAATGAGGAGTTAAAAACGTAGGCACGAAGTGACTTCCATAAACAGTCCCAGAGGCTCGAACGGTTTGTGCTGTAATCTCAGTACAGACTCTTCAGGGCTACTAAAAGCCCACACTGTATTTGGTATTCCGAATCAGTGTGGGTAGTTTACTTCCAATTCGCAATTGACAATGATAGTGCGTTTGGTGCGTCAACGCAGTTCAAACACTCGCCTATGCAAACACCCTTTCCCCGATTCCCAATCCCCTACATCTTGGTTCGCAATAATTGCACAAATGTATCGCTAACTGTATGGTCTTTCGTATCGGCGGCGTATTGGATTAATTTTTCTCGCAGTTGTTTAGCTTCATCTAACGGTAACAAGGTTGCTAACAAGAAGTAAACACCGCGAAATCGCGGATCGCCCATGTGGTCAATCAGACGCGCTTCTGCTTCCGTGTTGTTGCCGAGAAACTTTTGTACCAGGAAAAAGTCCATAATTTTATCATGGCGGAAGTAGTATTGTTTCTGAGCTTCGCCTTTGTCGTCTTTCCACTGGCGACTGACAACCATTTTGTATTTCGCGTCTTCCAGCGACATTAATACTTGGTAAAATTCCTCTGCTGGTAGGGCTTGTTGATCATGAAGCCGCATTTGATACACAGCTTCCGCAAATTTCTTGAGGGGAAATTCCTGATTCCATTCTTGCAGGTATTCTGCTGCGATAAATTTATACTGTTGCTCTTGCAGGTGAAACAAATCTGGCTGTTTACCTTGTGATAGCATCAGGGCAACCACTGTCAAATCCATCGGGTTGGAAAGAATGCGTTGAACTGCGGCTAATTCTTCGGAGGGTTGCTGGTTTTTAAGGATTTCTACTAAATATTTTTCGCAGGCTTTTTCATAATCAGCGCCTTGAACTTGGGCATTTTGGGGAATTCGCAGTTGGCGGGAAATCAAAAACTTGTGAATTTGTGTTTGTTCCAGGGGCTGTAAGTAATATATTTTGGCTGTTGAGGGGGGTATCCACTCTAGAGGTTGAGTCGTCATAATGATGTTACCCCGGAAATAGTACTCGACAAACTGGGTGATTTTTGCCCGTGTGTCGGCGGTGATTTCGTTGAGTCCGTCTATGCAGATATCAATGGCGCCACTATAAATGAGATTTTTCAGAAATTGGGCGTCTTGTGCTTGTCCGTGGAGTTTTTTCTGAATCGCTTCAATGACGCCATTGTCACACTTTTGGGCAGGCAAAAAAACTACAATGCGCTGGGAATGTTTCAGCAAATGCCGCAGAAACATTGATTTGCCCAAACCAGAATCGCCGATTAAGACAATTTGCCCGTTGATGCTGGGTAGTGCTTGGGTGATTGGGCGCATATCTGGCGACAGAAACCCCTCCCCTTCCCCTCCCCTTGCTAAGGGTGCCGTAAGGCGGGGTGGGGTACTTGGCGGAACCTTCACCAGAGATTCAGGAAAATAGGCTTTGTCTTGGAAATTATCTAACCCCGCATCTGCTAATAGGGAAAACTTAAACGGTTCAAACAACTTGCGGCGTAAAAACGGAACCCAAGTCAGGAGAAAGCCGACATAACCCACGCCCAAAATCCGGCGTACCCAGGGGTTCCAGAAGAAGATGGCTTGGACTTGGGGAAATTTGGGGTAGGCAAAAATCAGGGCGAGCCAAAAAACAATGTGAAACAGAATGGTATTTCTGGTATTTAATAACAATTGCCAACCCTTAATTTTATTGATTGCTTTCTGCATCGCATCCGCTTGCGTCGTGTATTCAGCAGCTTGGAGGTTTTTTTGGTGAGTCTGAAGTGAATTAACATCCTTAATTTGCCAATCAACTTTTTGGGCAACATTGGCTATTTTATCGGCTAAATCTTTTTGGAATCTTTCTAGCCCTGGGCTTCCTTGCCAAGCATCACGGAAGATTTCTAGTGTTTGCTTGCACTCTTGGTATTTTATTTGATCAGGAAGTGCTGGCGGATTGCCAACCCATTTCAGCAAAGTTTTTACATCTTCAGTACCGCCACCGAGGAAATAGGTTAAAAATCGCCAATATTCAAATTTTCCTTCATTCCCAAACTTTCCCTGATTTGGCTCATAGATATAGTTTAGAACTACAACAACCTCTGCCAACTCCAGTTGTCTCATACTCTTCAACGCCTCGGCTGCATCGCCACGAACTGAGGCGTCAACCTTTTGATCCTTGAGGAAGTTGAGAATATCAGGTGCATATTTAGCGGCTTGTTCCAAGTTCCCTAATACACTAGCTGCTTCCCTACGAACTTGTGCGTCAACTTTTTGATCCTTGAGGAAGTTGAGAATATCAGGTGCGTATTTAGCGGCTTGTTCCAAGTTCCTCAATGCACTGGCTGCACTAGCACGAACTTGTGCGTCAACTTTTTGATCCTTGAGGATGTTAGCCAAATCAGGTGTGTATTGAGCACCGACTTTTCCCAAGTTCCCTAATCCACTGGCTGCACTAGCACGAACTTGTGCGTCTTCCTTTTGATCCTTGAGGATGTTAGCCAAATCAGGTGCGTATTGAGCACCGGCTTTTCCCAAGTTCCCTAATCCACTGGCTGCACTGGCACGAACTTGTGCGTCAACCTTTTGATCTTTGAGGAAGTTAAGAATATCAGGTGCGTACTTAGTAGCTCCGGCTTGTCCCAAGTTCGTCAATGCCTCATAGGCTGCACTGGCACGAACTTGTGCGTCAACCTTTTGATCCTTGAGGAAGTCAAGAATATCAGGTGCGTATTGAGCACCGTCTTCTCCCAGATTGCCCAATGCACTGGTTGCTTGGTCACAAACTATTGTGTTAACCTTTTGATCTTTGAGGAAGTTAAGAATATCAGGTGCGTATTTAGCGGCTTGTTCCAAGTTTCCCAATGCTCTTGCTGCTTCGCAACGAACTAGTACGTCTGCCTTTTGATCCTTGAGGATGTTAGCCAAATCAAGTGCGTATTTCGCCCCAGCTTCTCCCAATTTCCCCAATGCATAGGCTACACTAGCACGAACTTGTACGTCTGCCTTTTGATCCTTGAGGATGTTAGCCAAATCAGGTGCGTATTTCGCCCCGGCTTCTCCCAATTTCCCCAATGCATAGGCTACACTAGCACGAACTAGTACGTCTGCCTTTTGATCCTTGAGGATGTTAGCCAAATCAGGTGCGTATTTCGCCCCGGCTTCTCCCAATTTCCCCAATGCATAGGCTACACTAGCACGAACTTGTGCGTCTTCCTTTTGATCCTTGAGGAAATTGAGAATATCAGGTACGTATTTCGCCTCGGCTTCTTTCAAGTTCTCCAATGCACTGGCTGCATTGCCACGAACGTCGGCGTTTACCTTTTCATCCTTGAGGAAGTTGAGAATATCAGGTGCGTATTTTGCCCCGGCTTCTCCCAAGTTGCCCAATGCATAGGCTGCACTGGCACGAACTTGTGCGTCTTCCTTTTGATCCTTGAGGAAGTTAAGAATATCAGGTGCGTATTTCGCCCCGGCTTCTCCTAAGTTGCCCAATGCACTGGCTGCACTGGCACGAACTGAGGCGTCTATCTTTTCATCCTTGAGGATATTAGCAGCTTTCTGGGCAATATCCTCGGTTTTCTTAATGTCTTGCAGCTTGTATTTACCTATTTGTTGCAAAGCATATCCCTTGACTTGCTCATGACCGTCATCAAGGGCAGATACAATACCGTTAATCTGCCAATCTTGCGGTTTCGGGGTTTCTTCAGCATTTACCCAAGCCAGAGAGAAGAGGAAAGAAAGGATGAAGGCTAAAGGATAAAGGATGAAAGGGGAAGGCTTTTTGGTTGGGCGGAGAGTGGTGAGCATGGGTGACAGAGCCAGGAAATGGGAGATACACTGCTGTCGGTCTAAGATTGGCTTAAGAAATAAATAATATTTTTAAGCAAACAGGAATATCCAGCCGAAAGCAAGGGCTGTATATTGTATTTCTCTTCATTTCCTGTGGGCAAGATTTCGGATGAGGTTTTATTAGTAGACATCTCCAGAAATGAGGTATCGACCCTGACTGCACAAGGGTTTTATATTCTTTTTAGGATATGTCTAGTGGATTTAATTAATGATTTGCGGTGCGTTATGGACAAATGTCCATAACGCACCCTACCAAGGTTTTGTAATTTTAAGTGATAATCCCCACGCTTCCGGTATCTAAATCATAACGACCACCGACGATTTTCAATTTACCAGACTGTAAGCGCTCAGATAACAGGGGCGATCGCTTTAACCGTTCAATTTGATAATGAACATTCGCTACAACAACTTTGTCAACCAGATCGCCGGATTGATCTTTGAACTTCTGCACAACTGGTTTAATTGCTTTGACAAAGGTGCTAATATCACCAGGTAACAATTCATTTTGGACGGCGGCGGTAACTGCTCCACATCGCTCATGACCTAATACCATCAGCAAAGGGGTATTTAACAAAGCAGCTGCATATTCAATACTGCCAGTTGCTTCCGGTGTGGCAATATTTCCCGCAATGCGAACATCAAAGATATCGCCGATACCCTGATCAAAAATAATCTCCGCCGGGACTCGCGAATCTGCACAACTTAAAATAGTTGCAAATGGATGTTGAGCTTGAGCAACTTCCTGTAACCGAGCCTGAGTTTGATCGGGATATTGGGGTTGATGCTTCACAAAGCGCTGATTTCCCGCCATCAGCTTTTGCAATGCAGCATCTGGATCAAGAGAAACAGGAGCCTTTGGGGGTAATTCGGCGGCTTGAACTTGTTCAATCTGCCATAATAAATCACCAGCAGTTACCACTAAACCAAATCCCCCAATTGCTCCCCACTTTAAAAAGTCACGACGTTCCATGAAACGCTTCCTTGCATGTACAGTTTTTTACAGCGACGCAACACATTTTAATGAGCGGATTTCCATGACATCTGAAACGTAACAGGTTCCGCCAAATTTATTAAGTACTGGTCTGATATTTTCTATGGCTGACTTGAGTTGTTCTGGCAGACAGAAAGCAATAATGTAAACATTATCAAGCATCGTCATGTCCAAATCTTCAGCCATTCCTCGTAATCCCTTACCAGCAACATTACGAATCACAATGTGACCATGGATACCTGATTTGTCCAAGCTCTCCAAGATTTTAGCCAGTTCAAAAGAGTTAGCAATAATTTCTATTTTTTTGACTAGGTGCATAACATTACCTCCAAAATAGGTTAATTCCGTAGAGATATAGCGGAATTCCCACAATAATGTTAAACGGGAATGTGACTGCTAAAGCAGTGGAAACGTACAGACTGGGATTTGCTTCTGGAACGGTTAATCGCATCGCTGCTGGGACAGCTATATAAGAAGCACTTGCACACAGCACAGCAAATAAAAGTGCATCTCCTTCAGCCATACCAATTACTTTGGCGATCGCTAACCCAATCACTGCATTGACGATGGGAATTAGTATGGCAAATGAGATCAGAAAAATTCCGGTTTTTTGCAAGTCTTTAATTCTTCTGGCTGCAACTAACCCCATATCTAATAAAAAGAAAGTGAGAACGCCATAAAACATTCCCTGAGTAAAGGGTTCTAAAACCTGCCAACCGTGTTCTCCTGTTAAGAATCCGATCACCAGACTACCAACTAAAAGAAAAACTGAACTATTGAGAAACGCATCTCTTAAAACTTCCGGCCAAGAAAAGTCCCGCTTACCATCAGTCGTGAATAAATTCACTAAAATCAAACCAACAATAATCGCTGGCGATTCCATCAGAGCCAAAGCTGCTACCATGTAGCCATCAAAAGTAATACCCAGTTCATTCAAAAAGGCGCTGGCTGTGATAAAAGTGACAGCACTGATAGAGCCATAAGTGGCTGCAACAGCTGCTGCATCGTAAGTATCCAGTTTCAGCTTCAGAATAAAAAACGTATAAATCGGTACAGCGCAAGCCATCAGCATTGCGGCGAAAAGCGTCAGTACTACTTCTTGGGTGACGCCGCTTTTGATGAGTTCAACCCCTCCCTTAAAACCAATCGCAAACAGCAGATAAAGCGAAAAAAGTTTGGGTATGGGTGCAGGAATTTCCAAATCAGACTTGACAAAAACAGCAGTCATCCCCAGGAAAAAAAACAAGACTGGTGGATTCAGGATGTTGGATACGATCAAATTGGCATCCATGTCCATCTCTCCTTATGCTGATGAAACTCGATATTTAAAAAACTTTGCATTGAAACAAACTTACACAACCATTAAGCTTTGTGTATCGTGTATTCCCACCTAATGTCAACCGATTTTGGATTTTGGATTTTGGATTGACCCCATAGGTAAATCTGATGTCAACCGATTTTGGATTTTGGATGAGTGGCTCGATTCCACAGATAAATCTGGGGGATTGTACCCTGCTCGGAATTATCGGTCAAATGTCTCCACATAAGTCTTCTTGATGAGTGCTAAAGTCATATAGCATAAGTCCGTTAAAACTGACTCAAACACTGTCCAGTCAGATTTCTCTGACTTGAGCTATTACCCCACACTCCCCAATCCCCGATCTCCAATCTCTAAAAATGGGCAATTCTGTTAATTTTTCCACTGGTAATTCTTTGATCCGAGCGATACACACTGCTGTCAAAGGTAGAGCTAGATATAAGGTAAGTGGATTGTATGATTCACCAAGTTTCAAAACATACCTGGAATCTAAATTATCAGAGGAAAAAATTGTTACACAAGTTCGTGCTAATCCTGTGACTGGAAATGTGCTAGTGCTTTTTGATCCTGAGATTATTGCAGATGCGATCGCCTGGCTTATCCAAGAAATTGTCGTAGATTACAGCAAACAGAACAGAAAACTAGCTCAAAACAAGAATTTACCTATTTTGACGACACCTGTGCAGAAACAATTAAAAAAAGCAGGTAGTGAGCTTGCTTTGGTTTCGGGGACTATTTCCATTCTTATTTTAAGCACCGTATTGCTACATAGATATAAGCTAGACGAAGTAATTTTACTAACAATTCAAAAATTGCATACGCCAGTTTTAAATCGGATCATGCTTAGTATCACTTTTTTAGGTGATCCGCTTTTTTTACTGTTGCTTTGTCTGGGATTGGCAACTAAATCAGTATACAATCAACGTTCTGGAGAAGCAACCAGCTTGGGTATGGCCGCAGTTGGTGCGATCGGCTTGAATATTTTCCTCAAAGAACTATTTTGTAGAGCGCGTCCAGCATTGTGGGATCATCTGGTAAATGTGGGTCACTACAGCTTTCCTAGCGGACACGCTATGGTATCAATGGTGATTTATGGTTTTATTGGTTACACCTTAGCCAAGCAATTTCCTCAACATAAACGGCTGATTTTTACTTTGACTGCTGGCTTAATTAGTGCGATCGGTTTGACCAGGTTGTATCTCGGTGTACACTGGCCTACTGATGTGTTGGTTGGCTATGCAGCAGCTTTAGTATGGCTGGCTGTATGTGTTGAAAAAATGAAAATAGGGGAAAAGTTGGCGTTTGTCGGTTATGGCGATTTACAAACAGAAATACTTTAAATTTTTGGACATGTAGAGACGTTGCAGTGCAACGTCTCTACAGTGTTTAAATGTCAATCGATTTGTCTTATCCGAACGGGAGCATCCCAAATGTTCAAAAAACCCGCCTGTGATTGAAATCGCTAACGGTTTAAACCCAAGCGCGGTATATTGAAAAAATTGGGATGCTCCCTATCCGAACCGTATTGGGTGTGGTGTTGGCGAACACCGATGCACATAGATAAACACTGATAAAGCTCTACTTCATCCAAATATTGTCACTCACTGTTGAGTGTTGATTGTGGCTTCTAATGGTTATTCAACTCTGGCGCGGAGTGCAGGATTTACAAATAAAGTTCTAAATGCAGCTTGTCGCTTGTCTGGTGGTTCGGGTGCATATTCCCACAGGCTTTCGTAATAAAAGAAAGCTACACCTAAACCGCGTTCTTGGGCGGCTCGTACCTGGGAATTAATTTGTTGTATCGGCACTGGATTATTTCGCAACCCTGTCATAATACCAATGCCAGTTGGTATTTTTTGTTGTGAGAGTTGAATTTCAGGACGGGAAATCTTGGCGACGAAACTTTGCAAATTGGAACGATAAACTTGCATGATTAGCTCATCAACAATATTTTGATCGAGCCAAGCTAGCCAATCTTGCAACTGGAATTTATAAGCAAAGTCGTAGTAGTTGGGGGAAACAGAGAAAATTGCTCCAGGTTTTCTGGCTTTGACAGCTTGATTGAGTTGTACCATAAAGGCTGTGATTTTATCTGCCCGCCAGCGCATCCATGCTTGATCTTCAGGATTACTAGGTGGGTTCTTTTTAGTTTCCTGAGTATACAAGGCAGTTGTATATTTATCGTAGCCAAATTCGCGGGGTAAACTCATGTGATCGTCAAACTGAATACCATCGACATCGTATTGAGTGACGATTTCCACCACGAGATTAGTGATAAATTCTTGGACTTTGGGATGAAAGGGATTAAGCCACATCACCTCACCCGCAGCACTGATAGAAGTTTGGCTACCATCCTTTTTTTGGGTAAACCAATCTGGATGATTCATGGCTAATTCCGACATCTGGGGGGCCATGAAACCAAACTCAAACCAGGGAATCACAAGCAGTCCCTTGCGATGGGCTTGGTTAATTAAGTCTGCTAAGATATCATGTCCGTCTGAGCCTCGCAATACAAAGGGTTGAATACCTTCGCGTTTAGCAACGGCGCTGGGATACATGACATAACCAGAATTCCACACCACAGGATAGATGGTGTTAAAGTTCAAATCCCGTAATTGGCTAACGGCATTTTCGACTTTGGCACGATCTTTAAGAGTGTTAAAGTCATTGTTGGTCATCCACACACCACGAATTTCCTGACGAGGAACCTGTGCTGTTGCGAAGTTAAGGTTGCTACCTAAAGATACCGTCAAGAATGATATTAAAAAAAGTAGTGGGAGAAGAAATTTCAGCGATCGCCTGCCAAGAGGCCACCAACTATGATATTTGTGTGATTTTTTATCTACCCACATGTGCGATCGTCTGCTTGGTTGATGAAATTTACTAGCCATCGTGTCTACGAACTGGTTAATCAGTAGTTGTTCATTCCGTGCGAATCGAGTTACTGCTCGTCTTGTGAAACTGAAGCAGACTTAGCACAGTGAAATAGTTGACGCAGCTACTAGCTCAGTAGTGCCTAGTATCACTTTCGCATAAAGGGGAAATACTTAATCCAGGCATAAGTTTATTCAATGTATTAAATTATTTAATAATGAATTTTGGAAGAACTTTTTATTTAGATTCAGTAAACAGCGAACTCATCGAAGAATTTCAACCCCGTCACTCGACTCACTGAATAACTGACAACTGTAACATGTATAACCAAAAACTTTTTCTACCAACAATGGGTTGTGGAACTTGGGCCTGGGGCAATCGGCTGCTGTGGGGATACGATGAAAGTATGGATCACCAATTACAAGCAGTTTTTAACCTTTGCGTGAGTAATGGTGTAACTTTATTTGATACGGGTGACTCTTACGGAACGGGGAAATTAAATGGTCGTAGTGAGTTACTTTTGGGAAAATTTACTCAAGAATATCAAGGTATAAATAAAGAAAATATTTGCATTGCTACAAAACTTGCTGCTTATCCTTGGAGATTAACACGCCAATCGATGGTGCGAGCTTGTCAAGCTTCTGCTGAACGCTTGGGAAAAAATGTAGATTTAGTACAAATGCACTGGTCTACAGCTAATTATGCTCCTTGGCAAGAAGGAGCGCTGTTGAATGGTTTAGCGGATCTCTATGAGCAAGGTTTGGTTAAAGGAGTAGGTTTATCTAATTTCGGCTCGAAACGGCTCAAACAGGTGCATAAAAAATTTGCAGAACGAGGAATACCAATTGCGACTCTGCAAGTTCAATACTCATTATTATCTACTTATCCTGTCACCCAACTGGGGATTAAAGAGGTTTGTGACGAACTGGGGATTAAATTAATTGCTTACAGTCCTTTGGCGTTGGGAATATTAACAGGTAAATATTCTGAGCAAGGCCCGTTTCCCAAAGGTATCCGGGGACTATTATTTAGGCAGTTATTACCAGGAGTGCGATCGCTTTTAGAGTGTTTGCAAGCGATCGCTCAATCTCGAAATAAAACTATGTCCCAAGTAGCTCTCAACTGGTGCATTTGCAAAGGAGCAATTCCCATCCCAGGAGCCAAGAGTGCAGAACAGGCGCAAGATAATATTGGTGCTTTAGGTTGGTTACTCAACTCTCATGAGATTGCACAACTGGACACAGCTGCTGCAAATACAGATAAAAAAATGGTACAGAATATTTTTCAGACGAAATAGGGGGACAAGGGAGAGAATAAACACCAATTACTAATGACCGATGACCAATTACTACTAACTACATATAGCTAGTATTAGAAACTTTTTGAATTTCTTCTTTAATGCTATCGATATCAATAAAACAGTCGGCATAGTTAATTAGACTTTCGCTAGTCATTGAGTGCAAACTGACAATTTCTACTCTCACTCCTTTATAGGAAACTGCATTGACAGCGTAAGCTAAGTCTCCATCTCCGCTCACTAAAACCACAGTGTCGCAATGGGAAGCCAAAGTCAGCATGTCTACAGCAATTTCTACTTCTAAATTGGCTTTTTTAGAACCGTCAGGAAACTGAACTACATCTTTGGTTACTACACGATATCCATTACGACGCATCCATAACAAAAAACCCTGTTGTTTGTCGTTGGTGCGGTCAACTCCACTATAAAAGAAAGCACGCAGCAATTTGCCGTCTTTTACGAGATGAGAAAGTAGTTTGGAGTAATCAATTTCGATCCCTAATTGCAAAGCTGCATAAAACAGGTTGGAACCATCAATCAAAACAACTATACGACCGCGATTTGAAATGTTACAAATAGCACTTTCTTCCGAAAAATCTGGTATTTCAATGTCTGTATCTTGATTATCTATCTGGGTAAAATTTTGTTCATGATATGGGGATGGATGTCGCAATGCTTGATTTTGATTGTTTTTTTTATTAAAGTTAGTAATGTTAGTCATTATTGCCTCTATATAAAAATTCAAGAATTTTATTGATATTGCAGCCAGTGGCAGGCTATATTTATCACAATCAGAGTAAAATAGGTTATTCTGCAAGCAATTTTATTTTTTTGCCGCATGAGTTTCCCCGACCAGGTAAAACGAGAATAAACCCTTGGTCATATTATTACTTTCTAGTGAAAAATCATAGCTCATTATTAAGTAATCCGTGCCGGATTTAAGTTGGCAGGAAAGTTTTTAAATTTTCTAACTAGCAATTAAATCATTTTTATAACGTGTATGTTTGAATTCAACCTAATTATGTTAGATTTCTGATTTTACAGAAAAAGGTGTAAGGACGTGTTTTTTAGGAGTCCATACCCTACACCTATGCACTTTTAATAAGATTTGCATAAGCAAGACTCTTCACTTTTGTTCCCCGTCTCCCCTCCCATCTCAAATAACTTTACCTTAAGGAAACTGTATTACATCTATTTTTACTGCTGCGGTCGAATTCTTGCTGGTAATAATGGGTCAAATTGTTGCTCTGGTGCAGGTGTAGGATTGAGAAATTCGCGCCAACTACGAATTTGTTCTTGTGCAGCATCATAAGCAGCCGAATTGCGTGGAATTAGCTTGGCTGTTTCAATTGCTCTGGAAATATCAGACTCACCTTGAGAGCGTGCTATATCCAATATTTGCTGACTCCATTGATCGATCGCAATGCTCGTATCACTACTTAAAATATTACTACGAGGCACGCGATTGGCTAATCTAATTGCCTCTGCTAGAGCTTGGGGAGTACCAGTTAATGCCACTTCTCGCGCTCTCTTCCAGTTTTCTCGTGCGCGAATTTGCGATCGCCAATCATCTATAGCGGCTTGTGCTTCACCAGATAGCGCCCTACCTGAAGCTATTTGTTGAGCAACGTTAATAGCAGCCGGAAGGTTCCCACTCCTAGCTAGTTCTCGCGCTTGATCCAAATAAGGTTGGTCTTCTATACGCTCTATCTTCGCTGTCCAAGTGGCAATTTTCCGGCGTGCTTCTCTATATAATGCTCGTCCTCGACGAATTTGGTTAGCTTCAGCGATCGCTGCTTGCAAAGAGTTGGTATCTTCTAACAAAGCGATTTCTTCAGCGCGTTCTAAATAAGGTCTATCTTCGATAGTCTGTATTTGACCAACCCAACCATTGATTTCTGCTCTTGCTTCTTCCCCGCGCGGGTTGTTCTGAGGAACTTGTTGTGCTTCGGCAATAGCTGCTGTTAAATCATTGATTGTTCCTTGACTCGCCAGTGTCCGTGCTTTTTCAAGTTTAGAGACATCTTCAATTTCCAGTTGCCAAAAGGCAATTAACTGTTGTGCTTTGTCGTAGACTGCTCTTGATGGGTCAATTTGTTGAGCTTGGCTAATTGCTGTCTCTAAACCTGCAACAGTACCAATCCAAGCATTTCTTTGAGCTTCGGCGATCGCAACGAAGTCCTCTGTTTCTGACTGTAACCCTGTACTCAAAGGAATTTGTTGAGCAATAGAGATGGCTTGATCGGCATCACGATCATCTAGTCTTTTCTGTGCCAACTCTAGCATTGTCCGTCCAAATTGGGGAATTGCTTCTTGAGCTTTTTGATAAACGTAACTTTCCTTTTGGATTGATTCTGCAATTTTAATCGCTTTGAGTAAATTATCTATGCTACGGCTTTGGGCGAGATTTTCTGCTTTTGCCAGTTTCTCGCCATCCTCTCGTGCGGTTGTAATCAATCTATTTAATTGATCGTATTTGATACTTGACCAATATTTATTATCTACTCGTAGTAATTTAGCAGCAGCCATAAATGCGTCGTGCCAGTGCTGTTCGCGCATTTCATTTTCTGCTTGTTGGTAAATACCTTCTGCTTCTGACCAAATTTTCTCCCAATCGGTAATTTGCTCTCTGACTAATTTATGAGCAGCCATGTCTTCAGGGATTTGTCTAGCAGTGGCGATCGCTTGCTCTAATTTGCCTTGTTGGAAACTTTCATCAGCTAACTTTAAAATATCGCGTGACCATTGTTCTAGGAGACGGTCTATTTCTGATCGCAAAGGATGGCTTTCTGGTAACTGTTTCACCAGGGCGATCGCTTGCAGTAAGTCTTTGACAGTTTGCTTAGAAGCGGCTAGTTGAGCGCAATGTAAGCGTACTGATGCACTAGCCAAAGGCCAAAAAATAGATGGACAATTTGGGGCAGATGGCAACTTTAACAGCATTGAGGTTGCCATAAATGCTATACTTCCGGGTACTAATGTTAACACTAGCGCCCACAAAACCCAGCTTTTTAACCAGCGTGGCACTTTTCCAGAACCACGACCACTGGGAGGTAGTTGTTCATAAGTGTTTGGTTTTGACTGCTTCACAGACTTGGAGCTAGAGTCGGCAGGTGGTACACCAGACATTTTAGTCTCATTTAATTGCCCTGAGCGGGATAATCTTGTCGTTATATCTGGCTCTCTGGCTTTGCCTAGTGACCAACTTTCTGGAATATCCCGTTCTGTCATCTCTCACACCAAAGTAGTTTAATAGCGATTTGCTCTGAATCGCAACTATGCTGTTGCCATGGTAACTTTCTCACCAAGAAAAATCTACCTCTTGCATCGTTCTATCTCCATAGATATCATTACTACCCTCTCAATCCAGGATGATTTTATACGTTTATCTGGTAGCAGATGATTCTGCTTGCAAATCAACGATTAATTGAGCTAAATGGTCACTACTTGCCTGGTAAACTGTGCCACAAAAATCACAAGTTGCCTCTGCGCCATTATCTTTTATAATCATGTCTTGCAATTCTTCTTCTCCCAACATTTTCAGCGCTCCTAAAACCCGATCAAAAGAGCAAGCACAGTGGAAACGTAGCATTTGAGTTTCGGGAAATAACGACACTCCCATATCTCCCAGCAAGTCTTGAAAAATTTCTGTTAAAGACTTACCAGCTTGCAGCAGAGGTGTAAACCCGCTTAAAGCTGCAACTCGTGATTCTAAAGTTTCTATTAAAGCTTCATCCCTAGCTGCTTTAGGCAAAATTTGTACTAGTAGACCACCTGCTGCGGTCACTCCACTTGGTTCTACAAATACACCTAATACTAACGCTGAAGGCGTCTGTTCTGATGTTACCAGGTAATGAGCCACGTCATCTCCTATTTCACCAGAAACAAGTTCAACGGTACTAGAGTAGGGGTAGCCGTAACCAATATCGCGTACTACATAAAGAAAGCCATCACCAACTGCACCACCGACATCTAACTTGCCTTTAGCATTGGGGGGTAGTTCCACCGCCGGGTTGCCTACATAGCCACGCACTGTGCCATCTAGACCTGCATCTATGAGTATACCACCCAAAGGACCATTACCTTTGACTCGGATATTGACCCTAGAGCCAGTTCGCTTCATGCTGGATGCCATCAACAAGCCAGCTGTCATAGTCCGACCCAAGGCAGCTGTTGCTACATAAGACATCTGATGGCGCTGGAGTGCTTCTTCTGTCAGACGAGTAGTGATTGCACCGACTGCACGAATTCCACCATCGGCTGCTGTAGCGCGAATTAATTGATCCGCCATGAAAATCCTTACATTTCTTTACAAATTTACTTTCTTTATTTTAAATTCATAGCTTGATCAAAAGTGACTAAATATGTAAAACAAAGATGATAATAACCGTACCAACCACAAGTGACTTTCCCTCTTTCCCTCGTCCCTTGCAATTAGATATTTTTGACTTGGAAAAGTTCCTAAGTGTGCGATCGCTACCTCTGGCAGATGCATGTCAAACTAAAGAAAAAGCGATCACCTTAACAATGCTAGGTAATTTTCAAAAAACTCAACTCAGAATAGAAATAGAAGCACCAGCAACTGCTATTAGTGACAGTCTGCTGCGTCCTGCACAACTAGAAAAATGGCTAGTATCTGGTCGTCTTTCCACCGGAATGCCAGAACAATTACATCCAGGATTTCAGTTTACAACTCGATTTGGTCCAGTCGCAATTCACCATCAAGTCGATGTCGCAGATTCCAATCGTCTGCGCTTAATCCTAAGTCAAGGAATTGATGGTTTTCACGAATGGTACTGGGGAGAAGGTTGGGTACAATCTCGCCTAGAAGGAATCTCAATTTTGCCACTTGCTTTAGGACAAAGTTTAAATTTACTAAGTTTGCGTCAATTTTTAGCAAAAAAATAAGTTTATAGGTTGTTGTTTGCTGTTTATAAAAACCAACAACCAACAACCAGCTAGTAACTATAGCAGTTCTCATTTGAATCAAATACACCGCCACAAACAATGTAGAGACGTTACATGTAATGTCTGGGCGCAGCGTACTGCACACAACCGAGAAGCGCTATAAATTACGAAGCACCCTTCAATTCAGCTGTGCGAATTGATAATTGCTGTGTCTGATTTCCGCGTTGGACTTTCACCTGTAACACCTGGCCGATGCGAGTGTCTTCCACAAGATTTTGCAACTGTTCAGCACTAGTAATTCCTTGTCCATCGATTTGGGTGATCACATCTCCGCGTCGGATACCTGCTGTAGCAGCTGGAGAATTAGGTAAAACCCGCATGACCAAAACTCCGTTTACTTCTGGAATGAGGAACTGAGAATTGGGATCATTGTTGCTTTCTTTGGCTAACTCGGATGTGAGACTTACCATTTGCACACCCAAGTAAGGATGAACGACTTTACCACCGCGTTGCAGTTGAGCTGTGATTTGTTTGGCTTTGTCGATGGGAATAGCAAAACCAATCCCCATTGCATCAGCACGAATTGCTGTGTTAATACCGATGACTTCACCTCGATCATTTAACAATGGTCCCCCAGAGTTTCCAGGGTTAATTGCAGCATCAGTTTGAATAAAGTCCAAACGTTTGTCAGGGATACCAACTTGGGCGCTAGAACGTCTGAGGGTGCTGACAATTCCCAAGGTGACGGTGTTGTCAAATCCCAAGGGATTACCAACTGCGATCGCCCAGTCTCCGACTTGGACATTAGAAGAAGAACCCAAAGGCGCTACAGGCAAATCACCACCAGCGTTAATCTTAACTATAGCCAAATCGGTGACTTCATCCACACCTTGGACTTTGCCCTCAAAAGTGCGTCCATCTTTAAGGCGGACTGTGACTTTATCAGCATTATCCACCACGTGAGCATTAGTCATAACAAAGCCACTTTTGTCAATAATGAAACCAGAACCTAAACCGCGTAATTGTTCCGGGGGTAACTGTTGGGGTAAAGTTTCACCAAAGAACCTGCGGAAAAACGGGTCATCATAAATATCAGGTAGACGACGGGTAACTGTACGCTCAGTATCAATCCGCACTACAGCCGCACCCACACGATTCACCGCCGCAGTCACAAAACTGCTGTTACCAATAGCTGCTGTTGCTGGTGATTGCTTTTGAGCAATAAGTTGTGATGTGTCATTTGTCACTTGTTTAGGTGCTGGGTCAGCTTGGGAAGGTGACACTTGGAGAGTGCCAACAGTTAGTACAACTCCTAAAATTATGGCTAATACATGGGTTCCGAGTTGTCGAATAGACCTGGGTAGTTGGGAGAATCGCATAACCACAACCTTGATTTTTCAGTCTAGTTAATTACGTAATCGTGACAGTTTTCTCTAAAATTATTGTTGCAGATTTAATGATAAACCTTACTTTTTGTTTATCTTGACCAGGACTTACGCAACTACACCCGGATTTCTCACAAGTGGGTGGGGAGTGTGGGGGGTTCTACGCACTCTTCAAATTCACGTTCTCACAAAAATTGTTTGTTCTCATCCATAGAGAACATCAAAGCGTTTGTTCAATACGTTTCAACGTTGCTTATTAACCTTTCTCCATCCATAG
>NZ_JCACKS010000032.1:0-17486 GCF_059505505.1 Pelatocladus sp.
GCACCCTAAGAGCTAGTCACATAAAGGCTTTGATAGTTGTCGGAGATGTCTACTGACCTGACGGAGAAGCTATTTATTTGAGGGCGCAATGTTGGGCATTATTGAGATGGCTACAAAATGTCAATTCTCTCAAACTCCATAAGTTCAAGCGATCGCTTTGTGCTGTTGACCACAATAAAGCGGGTGATGGGACTCGAACCCACGACGTTCACCTTGGGAAAGTGACATTCTACCACTGAATTACACCCGCGAATAGCACTTAGCATAAATCAAGCTAAATGTCATTATACTACTAGTTTTTCAAATTAGAATTGATGGATTACAAAGTTCGTAGTCAAGGCTTGAGACTACTACTAAGTAAGTCGGTTGGAATAAATCGATCTATGTTAAGCAATGTAAAATTATTGTAATCTAGTTCGTTGTAAGGACTTTAGTCCTAAAAGAAGGACTAAAGTCCTTACTACAAACCTTTAATTATTTACGCCGTTCTACTTAACCCAAGTCTACTGTTTAAAATAAGTTCCGCAATTGACAGGTTATGTTACGCTATCTGCATTTGAAGTATAGAGGTATCTTCAAATGACAAAGTTGCGCTTAGGGTTGCTGTTTGGTGGTTGTTCCGGAGAACATGAGGTGTCGATCAGTTCAGCACGAGCGATCGCTAAAGCTTTGAGTACAGGAGAAAATACTAGTAAGTACGAAATCTTACCTTTTTACATTCAAAAAGATGGACGCTGGTTGGCCGGAGATGCACCGCAACAAGTCTTAGCATCAGGAAAGCCACTGTCATTACCAAACTCTGAAACTAGTAATCAATTAGTGAGTGCTAGTTCCCATTCTCTCAGTCGTTGGCAATCTCCTTCGCAAGTTGGGGAGGTGGATGTTTGGTTTCCGATTCTCCATGGCCCTAACGGCGAAGATGGAACAGTACAGGGTTTGCTGACTTTAATGCAAGTACCTTTTGTGGGTTCTGGGGTGTTAGGTTCAGCACTGGGAATGGATAAAATAGCCATGAAAATGGTTTTTGCCCAAGCTGGATTACCGCAAGTCAAATACAAAACTATCAATCGTTCTCAAATTTGGTCAAATCCTTGTGTTTTTCCCAAATTATGTGATGAAATTGAGTTGAGTTTGGGTTATCCCTGTTTTATTAAACCTGCAAATTTAGGTTCATCGGTGGGAATTGCTAAAGTGCGATCGCGTCAAGAATTAGAAGCAGCCTTAGATAATGCTGCTAGTTATGATCGCCGAATTATTGTAGAAGCAGGAGTCTTTGCCAGAGAATTAGAATGTGCTGTTTTAGGAAACGATCAAGCAAAAGCTTCAGTAGTAGGTGAAATTACTTACAAAAGCGATTTTTATGACTATGAAACTAAATATACAGAAGGGAAAGCAGATCTAGTTATTCCCGCAGCAGTACCAAATGCTATTACTCAGCAAATTCAGGAAATGGCTTTACAAGCTTTTGCTGCTGTTGATGCTGCGGGGTTGGCAAGAGTAGACTTTTTCTACGTAGAAGCAACAGACGAAGTATTGATTAACGAAATTAATACTTTACCAGGCTTTACGGCAACAAGTATGTATCCCCTGCTTTGGCAACACAGTGGTGTTTCTTTTCCAGAACTGGTTGATCAACTAATTCAACTAGCCGTTGAAAGATACTCTCCTGTAGAAGTAGGAGAATCAGAGTAGTGATTTTTCTAGTAAAGTCCACAGTACTAAAAAATACTGAAACTTTGCCAAAAATTCGGTTTAAGTAGTCTTATTCTTTATAAAAAAGCTACTAAAATCCAAGCTTTTGCCACGGATACGTAATGGCTGACTCCTCCGGTACAATTAGTGACAAGAGGGGTAAACATTTGAAAGTAGTTATGGAAAATACTCAAAATGTACAGCAGCCATTGGAGGCAAAAGCACCCATAAATGAAGCTGTAAAAACTGGATCTGAACTACAAACAAGCAAAAACTCTCTGATACATTTGTTAGTTCAACACCCTTGGTTGGTATTCGCTGGAGTGTTGCTAGCTTTGATCAGTACAGTTGCTGTAGCTTTGTATAGTCTTGGTTACGTTGGACGTGTAGGACGTGAAGAACCAGAATTCATCCGGCTTGAAGCAGAATTACCTATCGCTACAACCCCTCAAACTACAAAAGCATCCTATAGTCCTGTTTCTTTGCAGATGATAGCAGCGATCGCCATAAGTTGCGCTGGTGGATGCTTTATCGTTTTTCTTTTGCTTAACCGTCTGACACAGGAAAAAGTTCAACAAAATCCTAATTGGGTTCAATCACGCTTGAAACAACGTCATCAAAAGTGGTTAGAACCATCCCCTAGTAATAATTTACCAGTGTTTGTACCACCAGCACCACAATCTTCTCATACATCTTCAGAAGCAGCAAAACCTGTAGTTACCGTCTTACCACCAGAAGCAGATTTTAACGACGATAGCAAAGATTCTTTGGCAAGCATGATGGATCTTCGTAAACAGACTTCTTTGTCTTCACTTTTGCGCGAGTAAACTCTTGGATAAGGAACTGTAACTAAATATTTGGACAACTATTAACATCTTTCCCTGAATATAAATCCACTTTCTGGCGTTGCTGATTTCATGTATGAAAATGATTCTGCGTAATGCCAAAATCTTTGTAGAGACGCGATATATCGCGTCTCTACATCCGAATTCATACCGCAATTCAGCAACGCCCACTTTCTTTTAGGGGAGACCGCAAAAAAAAGATACCAGCCGTGTTTTAGGATTATTCGTTGTGCAGCGAAGGATTTAGATGTGACGGCTGATATCTTTTTTCAGAGTAAGTGTTTTACCCGACTTTCCGCACTTCATCGTGTAATATCCGTAGATTTCCAAAATCTCACTAACAATGGTTAAATGAACAACACCAATTCTCAATGAATTTAAATATTAATACTTAACGGTTTGACCATTATTAGGAATAATTCTTGAAAATTAAGATAATACATTTTGAAGTGCGGAATATGGGTTTTACCTCATCGCCCCATCTTCTCCTCAGTATTTAGGGTGACGCTTGCTCTATAGAAAGATTAAACTGTGGATAATGTTAACTAGCCTAGCTGGTAACAAGATTTACATAAACATTTACATACCAATAAAAACCATTACCTATATCAAAAGCCAGTTATGTCAGTTCAACAACGTAGTTGCGGTGAAACCGCCGATTTGATTATAGGTGTTCGCAGTCAAGAAACTACTGCTCCTGTAGGTACTCTTGCCAGAAGACAAGGGACTATCTCTTCATTTCTGGCTCCTTTGACGCAGGATACATTTAAACAAGTTGTAAAAGAGGTAGAACAAAAGTTACAGATTGTCAATCAAACCCTATCTATGTTGGATTCTCATGGGTTTGAGACGATTTTGCAGGAAATGTTACAGTCCATAACTTTAAAAACAGGGGAATTATTAGGAGCAGATCGAACAACAATATTTTTATTGGATGAAGAAAAACAACAACTGTGGTCGATTGTAGCTGAAGCAGAAGGCGATCGCTCATTAGAAATTCGTATTCCTGCCGATAAAGGTATTGCTGGGGAAGTTGCTACCCACAAACAGGTGATCAATATTCCTTTTGATTTTTACGATGATCCACGTTCTCGTTTTGCTCAAGAACAAGAAAAAAGCACAGGTTATCGTACTTATACAATGCTAGCTTTGCCTTTGTTGAACGAACAAGGGCAATTAGTAGCCGTCGTGCAATTGCTCATCGGATGCAGATTGGGATGATGGTGTGTGGACTTTTAGGGATAAGTAGAAGAAGGACACGGGGGACACGCGGAGAATAATCAATGACCAATGACAAATGACCTATTAAGAATTTATACACCGTTTTTTTCAGAGAATTTATTATTTCTGTTATTTTCACTACATAATTCCAATAAAGCGATCGCGAATTCCTAGCTTGTTTAAGAAATACTTAGCAATAAATAAAAAACTATCCTGAAATCAGTAATATAGGCAGTAATTAATAAAATACAACCTCTTATCAAAGTACGAGAGCTTGCCAAAGAGATAAATTCGATGGCAAGCAAATCAGAATAATAAAAAAACTCTTTAATTACGATGAAAGCCTTGAGTGCTATATTGCCCCTTGCTGAAAATCGATTGTATCAGCTACTAGAACTTTTACCTTTAGGAGTGGCTATCATCGAAAAAGATGGCAATTACTCTTATATTAATCAAACTGGTCAAAAATTACTGGGTTCAGGTAAAATTATAAATTTGCCAAGCGAACAAATAGCTATTGCGTATCAAATTTATCGAGCTGGCACTAAAGAATTATATCCAAGCATACAACTACCATCAGTACAAGCATTAGCAGGAAAAGCTGCGGATGCTGATGATTTGGAGATTCATCGTCAAGGAAAAGCGATCGCGTTACAGATGAAAGTCATTCCTATATTTGATGATAGAGGTGAGGTAACTTACGCGATCGCAACACTGCAAGATATCACAAAAAGCAAACAAACAGAACAAAATATTACTGATATTAAGCTTGCTGAAGAAGTGCTAAAACAAAGTGAAGAATACTTACGTACCGTAGTTAATAATTTTCCCCTAATTCTCTGGGCAATGGATAAAAATGGAGTTTTTACCCTCTCAGAAGGAAAGGGACTAGAAGGATTAGGATTGAAACCAGGAGAAGCTGTTGGTCATTCAGTATTTGACATGTATGGCGATTTACCAGAGGTCGTAGCAGCGTTCCGCAATTCTTTGACTACAGGTGTTCCCTACTACGTCACAGCTACAACTAATGGTTGCACATTAGAAGGAATGGCTAATCCTTTCTACGATCACCAAGGTAACATCCAGGGAATGATAGGAGTTTCTATGGATATTACTGCTCGCAAAGACGCAGAAGAAGCTCTCAAGAAAAGTGAAGCCCAATTTCGTAAGTTAGCAGAAAACGTACCGGGGATGATATTTAGGTATATCTTGCACCCCAATGGTAGTAATGAATGTACTTATTTAAGTCCCAGATGTCAGGATATTTACGAAATAGAACCAGAAATAGTCATCCAGGATTCCCAAAGAATGTGGTCTTTAATACATCCAGATGACAGTTTAACCATCCAAGCCTTGATTGCAGAATCTTTGCACAAACCACAATCAGTTAATTTTGAACACCGAATTGTGACTCCTTCTGGGCGCATCAAATGGGTTCAAGTGATTGCTCAAGCTGAACTACAAGCAAACGGAGATAGTATTTGGGATGGAGTAGTAATTGACATCACTGAACGCAAACACACAGAAGAACTTTTAGCCGACTACAACCGCACCCTTGAACAACAAGTGCGCGAAAGAACCATCGCCCTAGAACAAGAAATTTGGGAACGCAAACGAGCTGAAGATATAGCTAAAACTGCTGAAATTGCTCTGCGCCAAGCAAACTTAGAATTAGAACGCTTAGTAACATTGGATGGTTTAACTCAAGTTGCAAATCGTCGCCGCTTTGATGAATACCTATCCCAAGAATGGCGACGCACGGCACGAGAGCTACAGTATCTAGCTTTAATATTATGTGATGTAGATTACTTTAAAAGCTACAATGATCATTACGGACATCAAGCTGGCGATGCTTGTTTAAAAAACATCGCCGCAGCCATGCGTAATACTCTCAAGCGTCCAGCAGATTTAGTCGCTCGCTATGGTGGAGAAGAATTTGCCATCATTTTACCCTACACAGCAGTCCAAGGTGCTGTCGCCGTAGCCCAAGCAATTCAAAAAGCAATCAAACTATTACGATTACTGCATCTTCAATCTCAGGTTAGCAACTTTATTACTCTGAGTTTCGGTGTCTCCAGTGTAATCCCTACTCACAACCTCAAACCCGAAACCCTGATCAAAACCGCAGATGAAGCACTGTACCAAGCCAAAAAACAGGGACGCGATCGCATTGTTTGTATATGAGAATTGGTGGTTGTTGGTGGTTGCTTAAAAACTCACCTCGCACAAAAAGGGAAAACCAGAATCAAAGTTTATTGCAAGGATTATACTTATACTCCGCACGGGCAGAAATTGCGCTTTTACATTACTCTGAGCGCATCAATGAATCTCACCTGATGTATTCACAAAAGCTCAGATTGTGAACGTGTGCAGTATAACTGTTGTCGAGTTTAGCAGTAGTAGGTAAAAATATTGGCTGAGTAAGGTAGTCCTGAAACTGTTACTTTGATCAATTTTCAGGGAAATATGTGATTGTGTACCCCAAAATTTTTTAGCTCATCAGGCAAGGTAGCAGTATTTTATGCAACTCATTACCTCGTTAGATATTAGGAATTCAGAATATTTTTCTAAAGATAGGTTTATTAGCTACCATCATCAGATGCGTCTCATAGCTTCGCTTGGTAGTCAAGTAAGCAACATTCTGGAAATTGGAATTTTTAATTCCTTTCTCAAAGACCTCCTGAAGTTAAACGGTTACAACGTCACTACTGCTGATATTGACCCCAACCTTAACCCAGAGATAATTCTGGATTTGACAGCAGATTTTTCGTTGCCTCAAAATAAATTTGATCTCATAGTACTGTTTCAAGTGCTAGAACATCTGCCTTATGAACAGTCAGAACAAGCTTTAAAGAAACTTGCACAAGCAACAAAGAGATTTTTGATAATTTCGATTCCCTACAATACTCAGTATCTCACACTCCAACTGAGATTATCTTTCTTGCCTAGACCAAGACATTTGTTACTCAAAATTCCTCGATTCTGGAGTACAAAGCCAGTTTGTAATCAACACTACTGGGAAATGGGGTTAAAAGGATATCCAAAAACGGGCATTCTCAACTCTATAGCCAAAGTTGGGTTAAATGTTAAGCAAGAATTTCTTGATCCGAGCAATCCATACCATTACTTTTTGCTACTAGAAAAAACTCCAAATATCTAGTATTCTCCATCAATAGATTAACAATATTGTAGTCGGAACGCTCAGTACCTAGTTGAGCAAATACAACAGAGTGTAGGGAAATCCGAATCACAATTTGACGGCAAACAATGCTAAATAAAAGAATCAAAACCTAAGTGCAGCTATTAAAATTCTAATTGGTATAATGTCCTATTGCTTTTGGCTTTACCCTGGAAGCAAAAGACTAGGGTATGTTTGCCACATTCAAAACTCAAATATTTGCACTTGAAGATCATCAATTATGCTAGAACAAGGAACCATCAGTATTCATACTGAAAATATTTTCCCGATTATCAAGAAGTCTCTTTACTCAGATCACCAGATATTCTTGCGGGAACTTGTATCCAACGCCGTTGATGCTATCCAAAAGCTGAATATGGTATCCCGTGCTGGAGAATACTCTGGCAATACTGGTGAACCAGAAATTCAAATTGCTATAGACAAAGACAATAAAACCCTCTCCATCACCGATAACGGTATTGGAATGACAGCAGATGAGGTGAAAAAGTATATCAATCAGGTTGCTTTTTCTAGCGCCGAAGAATTTATTCACAAGTATAAAAGCACATCTGATCAACCAATAATTGGTCACTTCGGTCTAGGCTTTTACTCTTCCTTCATGGTGGCGCAAAAAGTCGAAATTGATACCCTATCTTACAAAGAAGGGGCGCAGGCTGTTCACTGGAGTTGTGATGGATCGCCAGAGTTTACTTTAGAGGAATCATCTCGTACAACTCTTGGTACGACAATAACTCTCCATTTAATGGAGGAAGAACTAGATTATTTAGAATCAGCACGCATCAAAAATCTGATCCAAACTTACTGCGATTTTATGCCAGTGCCAATTAAACTGGATGGCGAGGTGTTAAATCGCCAAAAAGCACCATGGCGCGAGTCTCCCAGTAACTTAAATAAGGAAGACTATATAGAGTTTTATCGCTACCTCTATCCTTTCCAAGAAGAACCCCTGCTATGGGTGCATTTGAATACGGATTATCCTTTTATCATCAACGGAATTCTGTATTTTCCAAAGTTAAGACCGGATGTTGATGTCACCAAAGGACAAATTAAGTTATTCTGCAATCAAGTTTTTGTCAGCGATCACTGCGAAGAAATTATTCCCCAATTTCTCTTACCGATGCGGGGTGTAATTGATAGTAGCGATATTCCTCTGAATGTATCACGCAGCGCTTTGCAGACCGATCGCACTGTCAAGAAAATCGGTGATTACATCGCTAAAAAAGTAGGCGATCGCCTCAAAGAACTTTACCGCGACAGCCGTGATCAATATATTAGCGCTTGGAAAGACCTCGGCACTTTCGTGAAATTCGGGGTGATGAACGATGAAAAGTTCAAAAAGCAAGTCGAAGATATCCTGATTTTCCGCAGTACAGCCAAGCAATCTAACCAAACCCCTTCCGAAATCCCAGCAGTACAAGTACAATCCGAAGGAGAAGACGCTTGGCAAGATGTTACTCCAAGTGCAAGTGAATCTTCTGAGGGTGATTCCTACACAACCATCAAAGAATATTTGGAACGCAATAAAGAACGCCACGAAAACCGCGTTTTCTACTGCACCGACGAAGCAACACAAGCCACCTACGTCGAACTTCACAAAAAACAAGGGTTAGAAGTCCTGTTTATGGACTCCTTCATCGATACCCATTTTATCAACTTCCTGGAACGCGAATTCCAAGATGTCAAATTTACACGCGTAGACTCTGATTTAGATCAGACTCTCTTAGATAAAGATCAAGCAACAGAAATAGTTGATCCCAAAACCAATAAAACTCGTGGCGAGGTAATCAAAGAGTTATTTGAGAAAGCGCTCAACAAACCGAAATTAAATATCCGCACCGAAGCTTTAAAATCAGATAACCCTCAAAGTACACCTCCTGCAATGGTGTTATTACCAGAAATTTTGCGTCGCTTCCGGGAAATGAATGCACTTATGCAGCAGCAAATGACAGAATTTCCAGAAGAGCATATTTTGCTGGTAAATACCACCCATCCCCTGATTCAAAACTTGGCAACCCTCAGCCAAAGTAGTATTATTCAGGGTGAAGGTGAATCACCCACAGGTCAATTAGTCAACATGATCTGCCAACACATCTATGATTTGGCACTCATGTCTCAAAAAGGTTTTGATGCTGAAGGAATGAAAGGCTTTGTTGAGCGTTCTAATGACGTCTTAACTAAGTTGACACAACAAGCTGCTAATTAACCTTTATAAAAAATGGGGAAAGGTAAAAGGGAAAAATACTCACAAATACCTTTACCTCATCTCCTATACCCGCAAGCAGCTATACAATAAGAGATTGTGTTCAAAGTAAATCGGAGATTCTCCTATGTCTCGTCGCTGTGATTTAACCGGCAAAACAGCCAACAACGGCTTTACAATTTCCCACTCCCACCGTCGCACAAAACGGATTCAGCACGTCAACTTGCAAAGCAAGCGCGTTTGGTGGCCTCAAGGTAATCGTTGGGTGAAACTCAAATTGTCTACCAAAGCGATCAAAACCTTGGAAAAGAAAGGTTTAGCAGCTATGGCTAAAGAAGCCGGGATTAACCTTAACCATTACTAATAGTGATTGTCATTTCCCAGTCTACGGCTGGGATTTCCATCAGTGAGGTACAACCTTTTACTCATCATTCTTGGCCTTTTCTGTCTACTTCACGAAAAATCAGCAACAATACAAATAAGTATATTTCCTTGTGCCTCTCTATTAATGGGAGGCTTTTTAATACCTTAAGATTATTTTTTCTTCAATTGATAAGTTTCCCAAAGCAAATGGGTACTATATGTTTACTCTCATAGCAATATTTTGATGACAGGACTTACGCAAGTGTCACAAAAATTTCAAAATTTTGCTTGTAGTGAGGACTTTAGTCCTTATTTTGAGGACTAAAGTCCTCACTACGAACTTAAAATAATATGCCAGTTGCGTAAGTCCTGGATGAAATTGCTCGAAAATCCTTTTTTACAAATTCAATCTCAAGAAGCATGGAAAATCAATAAAGTAGGTAGGTGTAATTAAAGATAAAATAAAACCTCACCCTGCCTCCGGCTTCCCTCTCCTTACTAAGGAGAGGGATTGAGGGTGAGGTTTTATATTTAATTTGACCCACTTACTAATCACATCAAATAGATTGATAGGAAAGCGGTTATGTCTCAAAGAAAACGTCTATTTCAAACAAGAAAAATTATTTATCAAAAAAGTTATTTATCTAGAATCAGAAAACAAATTATTCGGTTCATCAGAACTTTATTTATTAATGAAAAAAGACGAAGTACGGTAAATGGTGGTTTTGTTTTGCCAACAGTGATAATGGTATCACTGGTAGTTGTTTTACTTACAACTGCTATTTTATTTCGTTCCTTTGAACGCTCAAAAAATGCCAGTAATGTCCGTGTGAATGAAGTTGTACTGAACGCTGCATCACCTGCAATAGAGCGCGCCAGGGCAAAATTAGATGCCTTGTTTGAAGATCCAACACTACCAAGAGGTACACCATCTGATAGTGCTTTGTATGATGCTCTGAAAAAAGATAAATATAGGCTAGGTGATGAGACTCGTTTAAAGCTAGCTTATGATCTTGACAATCCTCAAAATGGCATTGATACCGACAATCCCTCAAGAATAGAGGACGACGAAACATTAAAAACTGCTTGGAAATTTGCTGTTGATACAGACAATAATGGCAAAAAAGATAGCTATGTTTTATATGGAATATATTTCCGTTCACCTAGTAAAAACTCTAGTGGACAGTTTGATCGTCAAAGGAGTCCCTTAGACGCTAGAACCCCACCAATGGATGATGCTTCAACTAACCAGCAATGTAGTACATCGGCTGGTTTTTCAAGTTTGGTCGGCAACTCAAGTTGGTATAAACTGCAATCTGGTAATTTGGGTAAAAGCTTTTTTGTATATACAATTAATGTGCCAATTACTGAATCAGAATTTAATAGTCTAACCGATAAAACTGGATATGAAGCATATAAAGGAAATAAAGGTTTTGTTGCCTTAGAATTTCAACAAGACCGCAGTCGCATTCCTCTACCATATAACGCTGTTTGGTTTGAGAATGACTTAGAAATAGTCACTGGTTCTACAGAAGTAAAATTAAACGGAAGAATTCATACAAATGGTAATTTACTAGTAGGTGTAACTAATAGTGGAGGTAGTCTAAAATTCCGGCAAGTTAGTAGTAAATCATCATGTTTTTATAATCAAGAAAATGGGCTGATGACAGTTGGGGGTAACGTTGGAAACGGAAGCCTTTATCAAGTTGGTACTGAAGATAGTAAAGTCATCGTTGATCTTTATAGAGGTTTTGGACAAACTATCAGTAATTCTTACAAACTCAACATTAATAGCACCAATAAATCCACAAATAGTTCAGGTGGTTCAGCAATAGGCTTTAATGATGGAGCATATGAACAGCGTATTGGTCAGATGAAAAGTGATGGTATAGCTTTATGTACAGCTTGCCATAGTGCAGGAACTATCAGTGATTTCAAAACTGCTGTTCAAGGAAGTAATTATCCAGAAGAAGTTATAAATAATGTTGATGACCAAGTAACTGACAATGATGATATTGAGAGTGCGAAAGAAGTACTTGAAGACGAAATAGAAATTTATTTGCGAAATCGGACACGACGAGTTCCCTACGCGGAAGTCCCAGGTAGTACTTCTGTTGGAGCATTAGATGGTTATAGTACTATTACTAGCTCATTAGAACCCCAGGCAGGGTGGAGAGAACCACTAAATTCTAATAATTTAACAGGTACAAGTATTGCACTAAATACAGATCAGCTAGAGGCGACATATCCCGAATTGCAAAAACAAGAAGGTGTGCAGGAAAAATTGGGCGATCGCGTGATAGCTGGTAATAACCTACCTGCAAAATGGCTACAGGGTAATGACTATGTTGGTTCGGAAACTAATCAGCTGATTTCTGGTGTTAACTGGACAAGACTAACTGGTAGTGATACTCAACAAAGATGGCGGAATACTCAAATACAAGTGATCGCAGACTTAGGTATCTCAGAACGCAACGGTTTCTGGGAAGAAAAAGCCGCAGAGAATACTGGTAATCCCTTAGATAGCGTCGGTGGAATCAGGATTGTGACTGGCGCAGGTATATATGTTGATGGGACTGGTAATACTGTCAATACAACAAGTGGCCCTTTTTACCCTCGTGATCTTAATTCATTTTTGCCAGTTCCCTCCAGTACTGACAATACAGTTGTTTGGCCGGATACTATGCCCATGACTAGCGCCAAATCAACAGAAACTCGCAAAGGTGATCTATTAATGCGAGCCACAGCTGTCTATCACTATAAAAATAACGCTGGTAACGCCCAAACTCCGATTGCTTGTGTAAGTAGCTACTATGATCCCACAAGTGACACTACAGCTAAAAACAAGGTAAATCAAGATGGAGGGTATCGTGTAGATACCAGCAACGGTCGTTCAAACAATGGTGTTGTTTACAATTTCCCTGGTAGAGACACTTTTGAAGATAATAAAACTCTTCTGGGACTTCAAGCAAACTTGAAGTTTCCAAATGGGCGCTGGGTTAATAAACCTTTAAAAGATGCTTTGGATAAAATTGGCTCAGGAACTACAGTACCTGATACTGGTTTACAACTAGAAGATTACTCAGCCATTGATACAGCCCTTTGTAGTATTGCAATTCTCAATAATGAAACTAATTTTGTAGAAACTCCTACGAATCAGCCTTCTCACGGTGCAATCAAAGAAGCATCTTTCTTAGATGGTAGAGAAGCCAAGCAAATTAGCCCATCAACTTCCACAAGCGTCACAGATTTATCAACTAGCTACAATTTAGACCTAGAACAGCGTCAACCCCTAGAAATTAGGGTGACAGACATAGATTTAGAGCGGCTAGCTAATACAACATATACTGAAAGTGGTAGTACTACTGAGTATTTCTTGCCCTATAGTGGCATTATTTACGCCAGTCGAGAAGATGCATTGATCGATGACACTACTTCAGGTTCCAAATCGCTGAGTAGTACTGATTTCAAACTTGATCCTACTCGTCGCCCCAACGGAATCCGTTTGATTAACGGCGTAACTCTGGCAAGAAAACCTAGTACTAACAATAACGCTTACAATTCACTAGAAAAAGGTCTGATTTTAGTAACTGATTTGCCAGCTTATATCAAGGGTAAATTCAATTTGCATCGTAGCGGTGTTACAGGTGCAGATAGCACTACAGAAATTGAAGAATTTACAGAAATAGAGTCAACAAGCGTAGACTTTTACAATCGCAGTACTGCTAATACTAAGTTTGCTTGTCGGATCGGTAGAACTGGTTGTTCTAGTAGTACAGGTAACGGTGACTATTGGCGACCTGCCACTATTATTGCCGATTCAATGACTTTGTTGTCTGGTGGGTTTAAAGATGGTGTTCGTAGTAATGCTGACTATCACCTGAACAACAACACAGGTGCTTTAGTTAGCTCCCAGAAAGCCGACTCAACATTCGATGATACATATTTTGCTACCTTGGATGTAGCCACAAGAAACATAGTTAGAAATCGCCTCAAAAATGGCTTTTGGGAAAACGGCTTTGCTACGAGTGCAGATTGGTGGACACCTGATAGTGGTACGATTTTCCCGAAAACAACTATGGGGTCTTACGTCAAAAATGGAATTACACCAATTCAGCGACGGGTAAATGCTAACCCCATGTATGTCATGGAAATGTGTCGTCAAGATTTGGTGTCAGAATGTCAACCTGGTGATTGGTATATCGGGTTTGATATTAATGGAGATGGAGTTTTAAGTGATACTGCACAGTCTTACACCATACCAGGAACTACATTTGGTACTACAACAACAGTAACGCTCACCGAAAGTCAAATTAAGAGCTATCAATTAGGCCAAGCCATAGCAGCTGCCTATGGTTCCACTATTCCTGCTGGTTCCGACAACATACTAATTAATAGTGAATTAGGCTGGACTACTGCATTCACTACTTCTAGTAATAATAAGAGCATTAGAGAACGTCTTGGTGCTGGCGATACTGGTAGTTTTGCATTGGTATCAACAGAGCGACGTTATCCCCGTCGCGTTGCTTTTGCACGCAACGATAGTAATCAATTGGTAACTCCAACTCCTACTACTTATAAACCAATGGGAGTAGGTTGTCCTGTATACGTTTCTACGTATAGTACTGCTGATGATTATAAAAAGAATGGATGTACCTATGCTAGCAGCCCAGTTGAATACACTAATTACGGGATGAAAGGAGACAACTCGCTTTGGTTTAGGGGAACATCTCATGCCACTAACCCCAGCTTAAGCCCAAATTACGAAACTGACCGCTCACTGTTCTATTACCCTCCTATAGACGGAGGAGACGCTGATACAAATGCTGATTTGGATGGTCAACCACGTCTAGTACCCGTTTTGCAGATTCATGATGCCAACAGTACCCCCACTGACAGTGCAGGTAACACTAGAAGTGATTCTGCAACACAAGATAACTTTCGATTGAAATGGCTACAAGTCGCTGATGCTGATACTACATTTAATGCAACTTTTGTAGTAGCAAATAGCCCCAGTAGACCAGAGGAAATTTCCGCAGGTTTGCAGAACTTGGTACGATTTTTGGAAAGCTGGTATTATCAAGCCAGCAATCCGAAGCTAAGAACAGTCAAAATCAGTGGTAGTTTCATTCAGTTGCAGCGAAGTACCTACGCCACAGCACCACTAGCACCAGTTGTAGAGACAACAGGCTCTGCGAATACTACTACTAATAATTACAGCCTGTTTAAATATGCATACAAAACCTATCCAACTCCTAACCTGAGTGGTTTATCTCCTTTCTACAATCCACCAGATAGAAATTGGGGTTTTGATGTCGGACTGTTGTCAGAACAACCAGATTTGTTTGCCCAAAGATTTACTATGCCACCTACTGGTCGCCCAAATGAGTATTTTAGGGAAGTAGGGCGCGATGATACTTGGGTACAAACTTTACTTTGTGCTGGTCAAGCTAGCAATCAGACAGGAATTGTAGGGCAAGGAGACGTAACTTATAGTCGTGCGGTTCCTACAGAATATCTACCCAACACTTCTAGCTGTCCTTCTATTCCACCTGATTTAAATCATTCAGATGATTGATGTGGAAGTCAATACTGCTCGGATAAGACAAATGTATTGACATTTAAACCCTGTAGAGACGTTGCACTGCAACGTCTCTACATACCAAAATTATGACGAAAAATCCTGTCCCTTGCAGTATTAGGTCAAATCTCATCCAATAGAATTTTGAAGACCTGTTGCTAGCAAAGTCCCTCTTCAAAAAGGATGAGAGAAATGTAAAAAAATCTATTTCTTTTGTTTTAGATAGCTATGATTCCAGAGAAGAAACTGAGTAAAGAAACGCTATAAGCTGATGTGCATTTAAACTAGGATTTTTGAGAGCTATACTGCTTACTGTGTCGAGATTGCTCGCTCGATTTAAATGCTGAACAGCTTATTACTTACTAATAGCGATTAGTAAAATTACGCAATCTAATCAAAGAGGATTCACCATAATTGAATCTTTGATAGCACTACTTGTGGTTAGCATTTTGCTAGCGGCGATCGCTCCCGTTATTACCCTAGCTGTTGCAACTCGTGTTCAATCTCGACAGGTAGAATTAGCAAGCCAAGCCGCTAGGACATATATTGATGGGGTTAGAACTGGGAAAATTGATGCTCCAACCTCCACAGGAAGCGATACCCTCAATGCATATACTGCACCTACTACGACAGGAACCCTAACTTGTCCTACTTCTACAAACCCTAACGCTTATTGTACTGCTCCAACTGGTACATCTTTATACTGTGTCAATTTTGATAGTACCGATGGATGCCAAAATAGCAGCCTTACAGATATGGTCATACAGGCTTTTCGCTACAATCCAACCAGTGGTAGTACAGCTGCTAACGGATACAGTCTGGGAATAAGGGTTTATAGAGCAGATGCTTTTAAACTCAGTACTACTCTTTCTCGAAATAATGCTGGTGGTAATAACGAAAAAGTAACACAAAATAGTTTTACCGGAGGCGCTGGTCAACGCACTTCACCTTTGGTGGAAATGATCACAGATATTAACGAGACTGTACCTAAATATAATGACTTATGTGATCGCTTGGGCGGTTGTAATAATTAATTCTAAATTTTCAATAATAAGCAGCAGTATGAAAAATTTAATCTATTTTATTCTCAGCAGGTTCATAAAATGCTCTGGAATAAATAACAAAAATGGCGGCTTCACCCTCATAGAATTACTAGTAGCTATGGTGTTAGCAGTGCTAGTAATCACGCCTTTAATGATATTTATGATTAACATCATGGATACCGATCAAAAACAACAAGCTAAAGCAACAACTGAACAAGAAATCCAAGCAGCACAGGATTATATTTCTCGTGATATGGAACAAGCTATCTATATTTACGATTCGGATGGTCTTACTAGAAATAACAACAGTACTACAATTACTTCTTCGGGTATTAAAGACCAAATTCCACCAGTCAAAGGCGCCCCTAATTGTAACTCTAGTAACACAAGTAACTGTACACCAGTCCTTGTCTTTTGGAAACGAGAGTTTGTTGCTAATAGCGTTGGGGTTACTTCTAAAACAGACACCACTAAAGATGATGGTTTTACTTACTCTTTAGTCGCATATTATCTTATTACTAATCCCAGTGGTACCTCTCCTTGGTCATCTTCAGCACGTATTGCGAGGTTTCAAATTCGTGGGCCAGTGAATTTAGCTAATGCTGATGCAAACAATGACAATGTTACTAATGATAGTAATAGCAATGAAAAAGTAGATATTGGGTACAATCCACCACCATTAGGTGCGAATGGAGCCGCTCTCAAAGAGAAAATGAACCAATGGAAAACTTCATTAGCTGCAACAGGGAGTTACACCCAACGTGTAGAAACTTTAATTGATTACATTAGCACTAGCGGTCCTTTAGTTACTCCTTGCTCTACTCCTAAACTTATAGGAACTACCACTAGCGGTTTTTTTGCTTGTGTTGATGCTAATGAGATTTTGGCACAAGTATATATACGTGGTAACGCATTTATTCGCCTCAAAAATAACAATAGTCTTTCGTACAGTCAAGCTAATTCTGCTTATTTCCCTAGTGTTAGTAACCGAATACAAGGACGCGGATTCATATATACTAAATAACTTTTAAAATTGAAATCTATATATCTTTTTAATAAAAGGTTAATATGCATCGTACCAAGTTATTAATTTTAAATAAAATTACTATAAAATTAGTATTTCAAAAAAACAAACAAATATTGTCTAAGCAATCACAAAGCAACACTAGTTATGGTTATAGCGTTTCCTATGCTAATGAAGTATAGCTAGACTTCATAGATAAATCATTTCAACTTTGAGAATGTACCTCATCTGAGCGAGAACCGCTATATACCTTAATAGAAATGGTAATCGACCACGGGTGAGTACAAACTAAAAATAGTCAAAAGCTTTTAAACGCTT
>NZ_JCACKS010000033.1:0-17375 GCF_059505505.1 Pelatocladus sp.
ACATTAGATTCTTCCGAGTCCTTGTGTCAAGCCTGATTGAGATGCTCTTACCCTGATATACTGGGGATGAAAAATATCAACCGCAGCCAAAGGACATTGATACAGAAACGAAAGAACCACTTTATTGTTATGTACCTAGCGCAGAACTAGTTAAGGCTGTTAATTTAGCAATTCAGTTAAATAGACCTCTGTTGCTAGAAGGAGAACCGGGGTGTGGTAAAACACGATTAGCGCGTGCAGTGGCTTATGAATTTGGTCGAAAATATCAACAGAATGGTCAGAAATGGCCTTATGCAGATTGGTATATTAAGTCTAGCGATCAAGCACGAGATGGTTTATATATTTACGATGCTATTTGGCGGTTGTATGATGTGCAAATTACTAGCCAACTGTCTACATCAGATGTATTGGATGCTTCGGAACGCGAAAAAATTCGTACTCGGCTAAGTGATACTAAACATCATGCGTACATCACATGGGGAGCGATAGGTGAAGCATTTCGAGTATCTCAGGAAGGTCAACGCATGATTGTGTTAATTGATGAGATAGATAAAGCAGATCCAGATTTACCGAATGATTTACTTTTGGAACTGGAAGAAAAACGGTTTTTTGTTAAAGAAACTGGAGAAGAAATTAGAGTCAATCCAGATTATCAACCAATTATTTTTATTACTAGTAATGGTCAAAGAAAATTATCAGATGCTTTTTTGAGGCGGTGTATTTATTGCTATATAGAGTTTCCGAAGCCAGATAAATTACAAGAAATTGTTACAGCACGTTTTGGTAACAGAAGAAAATGGACAAAACAAATCATAGAGACATCTGTTAGCAGGTTTTGTGATGTTCGTCAAAAAATGGAGGAATATAAAGGAGAGTTTGGGAAAAAAGTGAGTACGAGTGAATTTATAGATTGGTTAAATGCACTAGAATTAAATTCCAAAAATGCTACAGATTTAAAAAGTTTGCTTTTGGAAGAAAAAATACCTTACCCCAATACATTGTTTAAAAGTCGAGATGATTGTGAGTTTGCTGGGGAATTAGGTGATGAATGAATGTAACTTACCTCTTTATAAATTATTCATGCGATTGCGGGAGGCAAAATTTCTTATCGGTGTGGATGATTATAATTTATTGTTACAGGTATTATTACATGATTATGATAGTTCTGAAGCATCAATTTTTAGTTTAGGAGTTCCTAGTCTAGACAGTCTCAAACAATTATGTAAACTTTTATGGGTGAAATCTGCTAGTCAACGACTGGAGTTTTCAGTCATTTTTGATGATATTTTTGATGATATTTTTACTAGAAAAACTTTAGTTAAAGAGAAACCAGAACCTATTTCAAACAAACCAGATAATTTACTTCCACAACCAGAAACAACTAACAAGAAACCACCAGATAAACCACCTCAGTATCCTGAGCCTAAAAATGAACCTGAATACTTCTTCTTTCCTCCTCCTATAGATACAAGTACTGGTGAGCCTGAGAAAATTGTTAAAGCAGTACGAATCGGAAAAGCCCAAGAATTATCTACTTTCAAACCTTCTGGATTACCTAAAGAGTACTTACCTGTAACAAAACAACAAATGCAGCAAGCTTGGGATAGTTTACATCGTCTGACGCGACAAGGACTGAGGCGAGAGTTAGATGTGGCTGCTACTATAGAGCAAATTAAAAAGCACGGGAAATTTTTTCATCCCGTACAAATACCTCGTTTACTCAAATCCGGTAAACTTGTCTTATTAATTGATCAAAAAGGCTCCATGCAGCCTTTTCATGTTTTATCAGGTTTATTAGTCGAAACCGCTAGGGAACTTGGGTGTGTAGACACAAACAATTGTTATTACTTCAATAATTATCCCAGGCGTATGTTTTATTGTGACCCCCAATTTGAAACTGAAATACCTGTGAATCAGGTAATTCAAGATTTTCATCCTCATCGCACAATTATCTTAATTTTTAGTGACGGGGGAGCAGCGCGTGGTAATTTTATAATGAGACGAATTGATAAAACGCAAGAATTATTGCAAAATTTACGACAGCGATGTCAAGCTTTAGTTTGGATAAATCCCCTGCCAAAAAATTATTGGCAAAATACAACTTCTGAAGCTATTGCCAATATAATTCAAATGTTTCCTGCTGATTTATCTGGGTTTGAAAATGCTCTGAGAGTATTACGATGATTCACTCAAAATCACTAGAACCAGACCCGAAAATTCAAGCAGCAAAAGAACGTATCGATGCTTGGAGTCAGAGTAGACACGTTACCCCTGCACATTTAGAATTTGCTCGTCATGCGGCTTTTCCTTTGGCTTTGACTCCTGATTTACTGTATCGTTTACGCGATTATTTAATCACTGAATTGAAGCTGCAAGTTCCTTGGGTAGCGGTAACAGATTTGCTTTTGTCTGGTTTTTGCTATGAAGTGGGTCAAGAGCTTTATGAAATAGATATTACAGTGCGACAAGTACTGTTAAGTAATCTTGATCCAGAGCGTTTAAAACAACTATCCAAATTTTTGCTGAATTATATTGAACTACAAATTAATTATGCAGATAATAATTTAATTCAAGCTCAAAAATGGACTGCTTTATCTTATGTGGAACCAACACAAACAGCTAAACAAATTACCGAAAAATTAGCCAAAATGCTCCAGCAGCGACACCAAGATGACTGGTCACAAATAGCATTTTTGGTGGAGACTTTAGAAAAACCTTTAGAAAATGCAGGCTTTGAGCCTTTATTAACCTTAGCTCAAAGCATGGGAAAATCGGCTCGTGGTGATTACTCAGGCGCAAAAGCAAAACTCAACGAGCTACGTCATGAACTAGGAAATTCGCCGACTATTGCTGAGGTTACTTTTTCTTTTGTTCCTGCTCAAACTTTTACATTTGAGGTTGTCACCGTTAACCGTCGTGGCAAGATCATTAAACGCGAAACCAAACGAGCGAAACACTTTACTGAAAATCTTGGTAATAATATCACTCTAGAAATGGTTGCCATTCCTGGTGGTACATTTATGATGGGTTCACCGTCAACTGAAGCGGAACGTTACGACGATAAAAGCCCTCAGCATGAAGTGACTGTTCCACCTTTGTTTATGGGTAAGTACCCGGTTACTCAGGCGCAATGGCGATCTGTGGCTGCTCTAGAGCAAATTAACCGAGAACTTGACCCCGATCCATCACACTTTAAAGGTGATAATTTACCAGTAGAGCAAATTTCTTGGTATGAAGCGGTAGAGTTTTGTGATAGATTATTGGAATATACGGGAAAACACTACCGACTTCCTAGCGAAGCTGAATGGGAGTACGCTTGTAGAGCAGGCACGACAACTCCTTTTCACTTTGGCGAAACTATCACATCGGATTTAGCAAATTACAATGCTGAAAAAACCTACGGTGATAGTTCTAAAGGTAAGTCTAGGAATCAGACAACATCAGTAGGCAGCTTTAAAGTAGCGAATGCCTTTGGTTTGTTTGATATGCATGGGAATGTTTGGGAATGGTGCGCCGACCATTGGCATGGCAGCTACGAGGGCGCTCCAATCGATGGTAGTGCTTTGATGAATAATATAATATTAGTGATAATGATAATCGGATGCTGCGCGGTGGTTCCTGGTCTTACGATCCGAGGCATTGCCGTTCTGCGTATCGTTATTACTTCGTCAATCCGGACGACAAGTACTACTCCTTCGGGTTTCGGGTTGTACTTTCCGCCGCGAGGACATAATTCTTTACACTTTTGCCCTTTAGATCTCTACGCTTTTTATTTCTACCCTTACCCCCGCCGAAGGCGGTCGATAATTTTCTTAATTTTTTGCACGACTATCAATAGTATCTAAGAAGTGGTAAATTTTGTCAAGACAATCATCCAGACTAAAAATTTGTTTTTGACAGAATGCAAGATTTACCGATTATTCAAAAGACCTATGACCTGATTAAATGGTATGTGCCGATTTAAAATCGTCTGCCCAGAAAGCACAAATTTACTTTAGGGGACAGGATGATAGCGGGACTTTATGACCTGCTGGAAGGCTTAATTTTAGCACGATATGCTCAAGAAAAGTTGGCTCAACTTGAACAGTTAAACGCTAAGTTAGACATCCTGCGTCATCAAACCAGATTGTTATTTGATTTCCAACAATTCGATGAGCGGCGGTATAAATATGCTGGTCAACTGATCAATGAAATTGGTAATGAACTGGGTGGTTGGATGAGACAACAACGCCAAAAAGGTAACAGATGAAACGATACGGAAATCTTTACCCACAAATTACAGATTTTGCCAATTTAGTGTTAGCAGCACATCAGGCACAAAAAGGGAAACGATTTCGAGAGAAGATTTTAAAATTTAACTATAACCTGGAAGCAAAACTGGCAAAAATCAAGAGTGAATTAGAATCAAAAACTTACCACCCAGGACGCTATAAAACTTTTGAAATTTGTGAACCCAAACCTCGCCTGATTTCTGCTGCACCGTACCGAGATAGAGTAGTACATCATGCTTTATGCAATATCATAGTCCCAATTTTCGAGAGAACTTTTATTGCTGATTCTTATGCTAATCGTTTAGGATTTGGTACTCACAAAGCTTTGCGTCGTTTTACTAGCTTTGCTCGTTCTAGTCGCTATATTTTACAGTGCGATATTAAAAAATATTTTCTTCAAAAAATGTTTGCGACACATTTGCGACACATTCAGAATATCAGACGCGATTTATCGCGTCTCTACAACAGAATTCAATACTGCTTGGATAAGACAAATCGATTGACATTTAAAACCTGTAGAGACGTTGCAGTGCAACGTCTCTACATGCCCAAAATAACGCTGAAATTCTCATTAAACAGCTAGTTAGATTAATTTGAGAGCAATAAGTTTAACTTTGATCCCTTAACCTCTAAAATTCTGGGATCAGGAAATATCAATTTATTTAATCTTGCTAATACATAAATGTAAGTACTTACAGCCTTGTTATTGAGTTTGAAATTATACTCAGATATTTGATAAAGATTTTAATCTAAAAATCAGCAAATTCAAGCCTTTTTCTAATGATGACAGACTTAACAACAGGATAAAATTAATACTGTATAGATTCTGGAGATGACTAACATCAAAAAATTATCTCTCTAGCAATAAGTATATATACTTTTATGTAGTAATATAAAATAAAAGATAACAAAGTAACTTTTAGTAAAGCTTGACTACATTCTACAAAGCTACAGAGAAATAGTCAGGTAAGTATTTGTTGAGCTGGAAGGAAACCACATCCGGTTTACAGAAAGCAAATTCTTATTTTAAATGAAGAGGTAAATAAGGGAGTGAGCCTGCAAACCCCTAAACAAAATCATCGACGCTACGATCCTGATGAGATCGCAAGGTTTTATCGCTATCGTCCTTGGCTAGCTTGGAGACGGGCGCTAAGGATTATTTGGTCTTTTGCCATATTTATCTTGAGTCTGAAGTGGGATGAGTGGCAAAATCAAGTCGAGCAAAACAGACTCAAACGAGCTGCTCAACTACGTGAGTTACTAACACGTTTGGGGCCGACTTTTATTAAAGTAGGTCAAGCCTTATCAACACGACCAGATTTAATACGTAAAGATTTCTTAGAAGAACTGGTGAAACTGCAAGACCAGTTACCGTCCTTCGATAATGCGATCGCCTACCGACTAATTGAAACCGAACTAGGTCGTTCCATTGAGGAAATCTACAGCGAACTTTCACCTAACCCTGTTGCTGCTGCTAGCTTGGGTCAAGTTTACCGAGGTCGTTTGCACAGTGGCGAAGAAGTTGCGGTAAAAGTACAACGCCCAAATCTCCGCCCAGTTATTACCCTCGATCTTTATTTGATGCGATGGGCTGCGGGTTGGCTAGCACCTTGGCTACCTCTAAATCTGGGTCACGATCTCAGTTTAATTGTAGATGAGTTCGGAACCAAATTATTTGAGGAAATAGATTACCTCAATGAAGGTCGCAACGCCGAAAAATTTGCTACAAACTTTCGCAACGATCCATATGTCAAAGTTCCAGCTATTTATTGGCGCTATACTTCCACACGGGTTTTAACTTTAGAGTGGCTGAATGGATTTAAGCTAACCGACACCAAAAAAGTCAAGGAAGTGGGTTTAGATCCCGAATCGATTATTGAAATCGGCGTGACTTCAGGTCTGCAACAGCTATTAGAATATGGTTTCTTCCATGCTGACCCCCATCCTGGGAATTTATTTGCCATGCCCGATGGCAAAATGGGTTACATTGACTTTGGGATGATGGATCAGTTAGATGAAACTACTAAAGAAAGTTTAGTAGATGCACTGGTACATCTAGTTAACAAAGATTACAACGATTTAGCCGCAGACTTTGTGAAGCTGGGATTTTTAACACCAGATACAGATATTTGTCCGATTGTACCAGCCCTAGAAGCAACATTAGGCGATGCAATCAACAAAAATGTCGGGGATTTTAACTTCAAAACCATCACTGATCAGTTCTCGCAACTGATGTATGATTATCCCTTCCGAGTCCCCGCCAAGTTTGCTTTAATCATTCGTTCGTTGGTGACTCAAGAGGGTATTGCTCTTAGCCTCAACTCCAACTTTAAAATTGTGGAAGTAGCTTATCCCTACGTAGCAAGACGTCTGTTGACAGGCGAATCTCCACAATTGCGCCGACGGTTATTAGAAGTGCTATTCAAAGATGGTAAATTCCAATGGCAACGCTTAGAGAATTTGATTGCGATCGCTCGTAATGATCATAATTTTGATGTTTTACCTACAGCCAAACTCGGACTAGAATATCTCCTATCTGACGAAGGTAAATATCTCTGGCGACAGTTGGTATTAGCTCTGACTGAGGATGATCGTCTGCATACCGAAGAAGTTCAACGTTTGTGGAACTTAGTCAAAGATGATTTAAAACCAAATCGATTGTTCGATGTCGCAATCGGAGTTTTGAGCAACTTATCTAAACAGAGAGTTGCAGCAATATTACCTTCGGTAACTGCGATCGGCAATTTTGGTATGAAGTAGAGACGTTGCATTGCAACGTCTCTACACATCGGAAAACCTTTTTTTAAAATCCGGCGTTGCTGATTTCATGTATGATGCAGGATTTTAGGTAATTCTAAAACCCTTGTACCAAACGCAATAAATATATCGCGTCTGGTACATATAGATTCATATCACGATTCAGCAACGCCTAAAATCTATACCAATCAGGAGTTTTATGTATTACTACGCTTCAAATCCGCCATATTTATTATTAATTTTTGGTTTATTTGCTGCATTAACCTCTGGTTTAGCATTAGCCGGAACACTAAAGATCATTGTCAACAAATGGCGGAGTGATGGAGCAGAAAAATCCAATTCTCAGTTGTCGATTAAACAATTATCTGTGCCATTTTTGGGAATAACTGGTGGTGTTGTATTGTTTATGTGTTCTGGTTTTGAAATATTTGGTTTTCCACCTTTACTTGCTTATGCAGTTGGTGTACCAGTAACTATTTTAACTTCGCTGTTAGTTTGGTTCCAATTGGGAAGTATGATGTCTTTTGTACAACGGCAAGGAATGCAATCTCTTGATTTAGATACTTTAAAGTAAATCGAATTCATTTTAGGATTATTCATTTTTTTGGTCTGATATTAAAGAAGCCTGATCACATGGAAGCGATCAGGTTTTTTATTGACGTACAACTTTACCCCCTCTTACGCAACATTACTTAACATTTGTGCTAACTTTAAGGTATCTTCTGGAAAAAGCGTTATCTTTGGCTTACTAAGGCAAAACTACTTAGTTGTATTACTCATAATACTTACACTTAAAATTGTAAATAAATTAACATAATGAAATTATGGTGTGAAGCGATCGCTGTAACTCAGCGTATTTTAATTGAATTATTACGGCGAAGACGTAGCCTGATTTTTTGGATTATTTTCCCTATTTCTATTCTGCTCATCAACGGATTTGTGTTAGCAGAAAGTATGAAGCTATCAACAGAGCAAGGTTTTGAATATGCTGCACCTTCAACTTTAGTAGGAGCAGCACTATTTTTTAGCTGTTTGGGTGGTAGTGTCGCCACTGTCGTCTCAGAAAGAGAACAGCAAACGCTCAAACGCTTATTTGTTTCACCTTTGAATGGAACATCCTATTTTTTGGGAATTTTTTTGGCTCATAGTTGTATTGGTTTTGGACAAACATTAATTATTTATACTATTGCTGCTTTTTGGGGTGCTACGTTTAAGGGTTCCGTGTTTTTGGGTGCAATTATTATATTTATGAGTATTGTGGCTTATGTTGGTTTAGGCTTTATTTTAGGTACTCAATTAGCGCGTCGTACTGAAGATGTAAACTCCCTGGTAGCTGCTTTTGGCGTTCCTTTGTTGATTTTGGGTGGAGCTTTTTTCCCGATTCGCTTTTTACCAAAAACATTACTTGATCTTGCCAAAATCAACCCTATTTATCACATGAATCAAGCTCTTTTAGCAGTATCAACAGAGGGGAACAACATAGAAGAGATTGCGTCTAATTTCCAGTTCTTATCAGGGTTTACTTTGATGATGATTTTGGGTGGATGGTTCTCTTATCGCAGGATGATAATGCTAGAAAGAAGACTTTAAAATTCCTCGCCCACTAGGGATGAGGAATTTGGTAATGGGTAATAGGTAATAGATAATGCTTCATATAGAAAAGCTCAATAAGTCTTTTAAAAATAGGAAAGTTCTTCAGGATTTAACATTGTATGTTGCTCCTGGAGAAATTTATGGTTTACTGGGTGCAAATGGAGCAGGAAAAACTACTACAATCAATATTATTTGTAATTTATTAAAACCCGATAGCGGTATAGTCAAAGTTAATCATCAGTTCGTTTCAGAAGCAACTAAAAAACTTATTGGTATTGCTCCCCAAGAAAATTTATTATACAAAAGTCTTTCTTGTGAAGAAAACATCAGATTTTTTGCCAAAATCTATGGTCTAGACAGAACACAAAGACAGAAACAAATTCAAGCCACTTTAAAATCTGTAAATTTATTAGATAGAGCGAAAAGTCCGGTAGAAACCCTCAGTGGTGGAATGCAGCGACGCTTAAATATCGCTGTAGCTTTGGTACATCAGCCGAAGTTAGTGATTTTAGATGAGCCAACTACAGGTTTAGATATTGAAGCCAGATATGAAATTTGGGAATTAATTAAACAATTAAAAAATCAAGGAATTACTATTTTATTAACTACTCATTTATTAGATGAAGCAGAACGTCTGTGTAATAAAATTGGTATTTTAAAAAATGGACAGATTTTAGCTGAAGGTAGTCTAGAACAATTACGTACCTGTATTCCGGCTAAAGAAATTCTAGTGGTACAAACTCCAGAAGCAGAAAACGCGATCGCACGGGCTATTACATGTGGTTTTACACCCCGGCGTTATGGTAGCGATTTAGCATTTTGGTTGCCAGAGCATTTAGAGTTAAAGGATATTATCGCCCGTTTTGATGGCATTAATATTGACTCTATTTCACGCCAACCAATTAGATTAGAACATATTTATCTGGAATTAACTGGGAATAGGGAATAGGGATCGAGGACAACTAATCAGTAGACCTCTTGCAAAAGTCGAATGAACCCCCCTCAATCCCCCCGTGAACGGGGGGAAGATTTAGTTCCCTCCCCGTTTACCTGCGGTGTACACAGAAGTCTTACAAAGTTGCCTAGTAGCGTTTTGATCCCCCCTAACCCCCCTTAAAAAAGGGGGAACTAGAATCAAAGTCCCCCTTTTTACTAGCGTAGCGGCGCGTCAGCGCGGGGATTTAGGGGGATCAGAGGATTTATGTGTACACCGCAGCCCCGTTTACGCTTAGGGTTAGGGTGGGGTAAAAATATTTTTGCAAGAGGTCTAGTTAACAGTGATCAGTTTAATTTGATAACTGATAACTGATAACTGATAACTGATTCCTATTCTTCGGGATTCTCCTGAGAAAAGTGCATACGAATGGTTTTATCTTTCTGACCATTAGCATTTGTTGCAGTCATAATATAGTCAATCAAGCTGTCTGTAAAAGGTATACGCAGGTGGAAAGTACCATCTGGTTTCAGTTTAATAGCATGACCAGCAACAGCAACACTTGAACCCGGTTCAGTAGCTCCGTGAATAATTAACTCTGCATCAGCAATAAACCAGAAATCTTTCTCTGGACGATTGAAAACACGAGCAACTGCGGAACGCTTAAGTAATAACCAGTTATTATCTGCTGTGGTATAACCAATTTCAGCCATGTAATTGCGATCGCCTGTCGGAATGGCTACATAGCGATCTTCTGTTGTCTCTTCACATTCGTACTGCTGCACCAGTACAGGATTTTGATAACTCAGGTCAATGTCAGTAACATCATATAGTCGTAGTGTAAATTGAGAACCACCTTGCGATCGCAGCGCTTGTTTAGCTTCGTCAGATACTTGCCAAAAAACATAAGCCCATTTCGGAGTACGCGGTTTAAGGACAATCATATTTTCTGACTCTACATTTTCTGGCGTGACAGGTGCTGTAGTTACTGGAATAGCTTCGTCCACAATATTAGTTTGTGGTGAGTCAGTATTTAGGTTTTGATTGTTACCAATGCCATATATAGTAGCCCATGAACCAATTCCTGTAACTGTCGATGGAACTTGTTCTGGGGGATGAGAGTTAATTGCAGAGGGATCTAGTGTTGGGGTAGCTTGGGCGACTTCTTCTGTGACATTGACGCTTGGTTCGGCTGTATCTGCTACCTGATCCAATAACTCCTCGGATGCTTCTGGTTGTTGTGGAGTAGTTTCTAGCTCTGAGTCAACAGTACTATCTTTTGGATTAGATGTATTTTCCCAAACATCAGGTAAATGAGGATATTCAGTATTAATAACTATTGATGGCGTTTGCAAATCTAAAGCTTGTTGATTTGTGCCAGACTTTTGAGGAACAGTTGGTGTTTCCTGTGTCGATGTAATTTCTGTGACATCAGGCAATTCTAGTTCCGGCTGTTGAGGAACAGTTGGTGTTTCCTGTGTCGATGTGATTTCTGTGACATCAGGCAATTTTGGTTCCGGTTGTTGAGGAACAGTTGGTGTTTCCTGTGTCGATGTGATTTCTGTGACATTAGATGGTGATGGCAGTGGTGTTTGTACTAGAGTTGCATCTTCCCAAACATCTGGCAATGGAGAATATGTATTTACTGATGATGCTTGTGTCGGTGCTTTAACTCCAGTGACATCACCATTGGATGGCGTCTGATCTGTGACATCTGAGTGTTGAGCAGATAGTATCTGAGTGTTATCCTGTACTAAGGTTGGTTGTCGATCAGATGCAGACACTTGAGGATAAGAGGCATTGACAACACTTACAGGCCCTTCTAAGTCTAATCCCGAATTCTCAGCCGATGGTACTTGTACAGAATCAGATGATGAACGATTGATTTGTGTAACTGCTGTTGGCACATCTTGATCACTGGCGACATCTGTCTGATCTTTGGCAGTGATTTCTGCATTTTTATCAGACCATTTTGACATTAATGTGCTTTCTCTTCCAATTGCAGTAGCACCAGCAATGCTAGCAGCAACAGTAGGAGTTAAATGTTTGGCTGTATTTTGCTCAGATGGAGTGCTACTTGCATCTTGTGTAACATCACTAGGTGTCGCCTGAGTTACAGAGTTGACATTTGTTGTCTGTGGTAACGTGATGGTATCTGAAGAAGAACCAGGGGGAATAGAGTTGATGGTAACGTCTGCTGTTTGTGCTTTTGCATCTGCAACTGTTGGGCGTCTTCTTCGTAAAAACCACAGTAAAAATCCGGCACCCGCTCCAAGTATTAGTGCCAAAAGTGACAACCATAGTAGTTGTTGATCTTGGTTTGTTTGATTGCTCTGGACAGGAGAGGTTAACGTAGAACTATTTGTAGTATCTGCTTGCGCTGTGGTGATGTTGTTTTCATCTGTTGTTGGTGAGACACTAGCAGCAGATGTAGCATCTGTGCTGGGTGGAGTCGTGGCGCTAGTGGTTGTAGTTGCTGTTTGGGAGTTAGCAGATACTATAGCTGCGATCGCGTCTGCTTCAATTTTTCTGGCTGCTTCTACTGCATCTTCTCCTGGTGGATTTGTCACGAAGCCAAGAAAAGAGGCTACATTGAGACTAGGATTTTTCTTGTAGACGTATACTAAAGGCTGTGAAAAAGGATATCTAGAATTGCTGGGTAAAGTTCGATCCACCCTGAGCGATCGCACACCTTGGAGTTTCGATATCTGATTAGCCAAAGCATAGCTAATACCGTCTTTACCCAACTGTTTGACGACTTCGACTGTACTATCCTCGTTTAGCTGAGTTGCAGTTGCGCCAGTCTTAAACTCGGCTTTCTCGAAGACTGGGTAACTACGAAAAGACTCACGGACATCACTATTAGCTGGACGATCAATAACCCGGATTTTACCCTTAGATCCTCCAACTTCTGACCAATCTGTGATTTCTCCGCGAAAAATTTTGGCAAATTCTTGGTTAGTCAGGTTTCCTTTGAAAGGATTATCTTCACCAACTATGATCGCAATCTTTTCTCGACGTAAGCGGAACTGTTCTAAACCTTGGTTTTTTTCTTCTGGTGTTAAACCACGAGCGATCGCCGCGATATCTATTGTTCCTGCTTGCAAAGCTTGCAGCGCCCCATCTGCACCATTAGTTGCAACTTCCACGTTCACACCAGGAAACTGATTTTCAAACCGTGTTTTCATGGTTTGATTAATCATGTTCATGCTATTTGAACCATCAATCCGCACAGTAGTACCACTTGGCACTTCTTTGGGTTGCACAAAAGACGAAACATTGGTAGATTGCGCCAGTGCAAAGTCTGACACCACAATAGAAACTGCCATAGGAGTTGTTGCTAATGCTAACAACAAGGCCAAATTGACTATTGAGTTATCTTTTTTTTCTTTTTGCCACATATGCCCTCTGATCAACAAGTTAGAGGAAATTAAGTAGAGTAAACGACAAAAAAGTCGGTTTTAATCACTCTTTTTTTGGGAAAACGCGCTAATTTATTGTTTTAAGGTGAAAAGTACAAATAAAGTTAACTAGTTAATACCATTTCTTTATGAAGACGCATATAGCAGTTCTCGGTTGTGTCCAATACGTACCCCATGGGGTTCCTACTGTATTGCAATCGAGTGAGAAGTGCTATATAAAGAACCCCACCGCCTGCGGCAAAACCCTCCTCTGAGGGGGATCGGAGGTTGGGAGGGGTCAAAATAATGTGCAGCTTCACAGAAAATTGGTATAAGGTCGTCATTGGTCATTGGTAAGAATTTGGTGCATGTTTACTTTGCGTAATGTAGTTAGGTTTATTCCCATTCATTAATTGAGATTGAAACAACTACCAAGATATCAGACAATCTCGTCAATATTTGTTGACTGACTTTAGCAGGTTATCCCCTATGGTCAGGAGTTGTTTGACATAATTTTTGGATAGTATTTTAGTTTAAATATTCTCCTATAAAGATAAATTTTTACTGCAATAATTTATAACTGGCATGTTAAAACAGATTCTTGGCTAAAAAGCATACTTTGTCAACTTCATGCCAAAATCCTCTAACATCCCTATTCCTTAATGACTCAAATAACAATGACAATCAGGCTTCTCAATTACTGACTCAACCAAAGCATTAAGCGCAGTAGCTGCTAACAAACCACCTCCAACAGTTCCTTCTACCACAATCCAAGCAGTGTTTGTTTGCATCAGCTGTCTTTTAGCGGCGGGTGCATGGCTAAAGCCAATAGGCATACCAATGACTAATGCTGGTTGAATTTGCTGTTGTTTGATCGCTTGGCAGATTGATAATAAAACTGAAGGTGCATAACCTACGACTAAAATGCAATCTTTTGTTACTTTTTTTAATTTATCTCGCCATTGTTGATGTTGCCAAAAAGCTTGTTCTGCTTCAGCCGCCGTAGTCACGTGAGGATTGTCAATCAAAGTTTCGAGACGACATCCCAAATGAGCTAGTCGCGTTTGATCAACAGCAGCTGCAACCGTGGGAATATCTGCAATAATCTCACATCCTAACTTGAGAGCTTCCCGACTTTTGGCGATCGCTCCCTGACTCAATTTGACAAAGGAGACTAAACTTACATCTCCACAAGCTAAAACTAATTGAGAAATTAGGTGTTGTTCAATCTCAGAACGTGTTGATAAATCTGGTAATAAATTTTGTAAAGATTCGTGAAAATGTTCTGGGTGAGCATGAATTTGAGCATCTAAACCACTCCAGAGTTTTTCTAACTCCCCTAGTCCGACTTTTGTTTCTACTTCAATTAACTTGAGTTGGGCTAGAACTTCAGCTTGGATAATTTGACAATCGCGATCGCGTCCTAACAAACCTTCTAATGCAGATGCAGTTTGTCGCAGTTGGGAAATTTGCTGCATCACAGTTCTATATTGCTGTTGTAGTTGCAGCATCAAATTTGCATCGGGATTGCTTGGTGGTTCGACTTCGAGAATTTGACGAATGTGATTTAGTTGAAAACCCTGTTGTTTTAATGCCACAATTCTTTGCAAGCGGATGACATCTGTATCTGTGTAGAGACGATAATTACTGTGCGATCGCATCGGTTGAGGTAATAATCCTAACTGATGGTAATGTCGTACCATCCGGGGCGTGATCCCACCACCCACCGCCTCAGTTAGTTCTTTAATCGTCAAACCATTAGCTTTCATATTAAAGGCACATACCAACTTATAACCTATTGTTGGGAAAACACCCAGGTTGCTTACGCCACTCACAACCACTGGAAATTAATACTTTTCGCCTCAGATTACAATTAATGGCTTGAAAGTGTAGCGGTGTATGATTTATGAGACGAAATGACGGCTAGAAGCTTTTTTGAAGTTAGCTTGTTAGATTTGTTGCAATCGCGCTTACTTTTTTGTAGTCCTCTTCGACTTTGGTATTAGCCTGATATTAATAATATTTATTTATCTGGAATTTAATTTTTTGCATTTGTAGATTTGTATAACTACTATTTTTATACAATCGCCATTCTCTGTGACAACTACAAACGCTTGCTCTTCTACGGTTAGAAGTATGAAGAAAATTCTGATTTTATCCGCCAATCCCGTCAATACAAGTAAGCTTCGTCTAGACGAGGAAGTACGGGAAATCCAATCTGCCTTAGAGCGTTCCAGACACAGGGAAGAATTTGAACTCATTCCCCGATTGGCTGTGAGGATTGACGATTTACGCCGCGCACTGTTGGATCACTCTCCACAAGTTGTACATTTTTCTGGTCATGGGGATGAAACGGACGGTATAGCATTGGAGGATAACTCCGGACACGCGCAATTGGTTAGTACGGAATCGTTGAGCAATTTATTCAAGTTATTTAAAGACACAGTTGAGTGTGTGTTGCTGAATGCTTGTTATTCAGAAACTCAAGCAGAAGCAATCTACCAGCACATCAATTGTGTTATTGGCATGAAACGTGCCATCACTGATATTGCTGCGATTCATTTTTCTAAAGCATTTTATGACACTCTTGGTGCTGGGAGAAGCTATGAAGAGGCTTTTGATTTTGGTTGTAACAATATTGACCTTAATAGCATACCAGAGTCTTTAACTCCAAAATCACGCATCAGAAATAAGTCTAAAACTTTATTTTCTAACAAGGAGCAAAAATTGGATATGACTGGAAACCGCAATATTCACATCGGTAGCGGCAATTATAACGAGCGTATTGAAGGCGATTATATCCAAGGAAATTACTACGCTGCTAGCAAGCAACAAAACCTTGCTGAAGCTGCTGCTGAAATTCAAAAGCTTTTAGAACAGTTAGATCAATCCTATTCTACTGACACGACTTTGGGCAAGATGCAAGTAGCTGCAGAAACCATTAAAGCTATTGAAAATAATCCAATCAGAGCAGAACGGATAACTAGTGCTTTAAAGGCTGGTGGTGTTCAGGCTTTGGCTCAACTGCTCAATCATCCTGCTGCTAGTTTTGTTATTGGTGCATTAGAGGATTGGCAGAAAACTAAGAGTAGTTAAATATAGTTCTACTTTTCTTACACGTTTACTTTCCTAGACATCAAATAGACTAACGGAGATGAAACCGTGACAGAGAATAACGAGTCTGAGAATCGCCGTATAGATATTAATGAAGGTAATTATAACGAGCGTATTGAGGGAAATTATGTCCAAGGGAATCGTAATTTCATATTCAATTTTAGACGCCAAGGTAATAGTGAAGCATTTACACCAGCAAAGTATTCTCGGATTCGACAGGCTTTATTAAAACAGGTAAACTTGGAAGTTGAAAGTCGGATAAATAGTTCTCTTCACAACCGAGTTTATATTGCTCTAGATGCAGACCAAAACCCAGAACAGATTGAATTACCTTGGGCAAGTGAAATCAAAGTTGGTTCTCAACATAAAACTAGATTAGATAATACAGATATTATTAACGTTTTTGACCAACAAGATGTTGCAGGCAGATTATTAATTTTAGGACAACCAGGATCAGGAAAAACTACTATGCTACTTAAACTAACTGAGGAGTTAGTAAAACGAGCTAAAGATAATTCAACACATCCTGTTCCAGTACTATTTTCTTTATCTTCTTGGAAGAATGATAATCAGAATATTAAAGATTGGTTAATTGAGCAGTTAAAAGACAAATATGGTCTGCGGAAAGATATTAGTAAACTGTGGATAGAGAACCAAGTAGTTATACCGCTTTTAGATGGGTTAGATGAACTAGCGGCTGAACGTCAAGAAAAGTGCGTTCTTAAAATTAATGAATTTCTACTTCCTAAAAGTTGGAATAATCCTGTAACAACTTTTGTATCAAGTGCGGAACAAAATTGAATCAACCACATATTTAATCCTCTGTTCTGATACGCTATTTGATCATTGATCGCCACAACTTGGGGCGCTGCACATTTTATACCACTCACAAGTCTGTTTCTCGTCAAGGCTGAAGTTGCTACAGACTGCGCGAAACACGCAAACGTTAAGGCGGAAGTTGCTGCAAGGAAGACGGAAGTTGCTACAGACTGCGCGAAACACGCAAACGTGAAGGCGGAAGTTGCTACAAGGAAGACGGAAGTTGCTACAGGCTGCGCGAAACACGTAAACGTGAAAGCGGAAGTTGCTGCAGGGAATGTAAACAACGATCGCCTCTTTTAAGAAGTGCATTGTTTGACTTTTGCAAGCGATCGCCCCGAATGTTTCCCGAAAGAGCGATCGCACGACTTCTGAATAATAGAGATAAAAAAGTTTTAGTTGTCGCAGAGGTGGCGATCGCTCTGACTAACATTAGACTCGTCCGGAATATGATTTAGGTACAAAAAAATGGTAGAAAGTAAAATT
>NZ_JCACKS010000034.1:0-17197 GCF_059505505.1 Pelatocladus sp.
GGTTCGCCGAAATAGTTTTTGGGTTCGCCGAAATGGTTTTTGGGTTCGCCGAAATGGTTTTTGGGTTCGCCGAAATGGTTTTTGGGTTCGCCAAAATGCGATCGCTTAACATGTGTTTGCAGACTTCTATACTTATAAAAATTTTGTAACTTTCTTACATAAAAAGTAGAATCTCTAGTATTTTGGCTAGGATGTGGAAAAGGCCTATTCCATGCGTAGACTATAATTTTTATACGTTCAGTAAAACCACTATAGAGTGTAATGACTGATTCCACTGCGACTAAAACTACATTACAACTCAACAATCCCAATAGCATCAAAACAGCTATTTGCTGGTGTTTAGCTTGGGGAGACAAAAAGCAACCTCAGTTTCCTTTGAGCGTGTTGCAGCAAATGCGACAGGACTTGAATGAAGGGAAAGAAGTACCAGAACAAGTGCGACTGCTAGTTGAGCAAGTTCGTCAACTTCAAGACATTGATAAAAACTATTTTCCACCAACTCTTGAGGAATTAAAAAGCAAGTATCCTGAATTATGGAACCAAAAGACTTGCATTGGCTTAGTTTATGGTGGTGCGACTAAGATTAAACAGTATGTATTTGAAGCGACAAAACTTCCAGATATTCGTGGTGCTTCTGCATTACTCGACAGAATTAACTTAGTTGATTTACCAGCTTTTTTTAGTTGTGAACAGCATCCATATTATTCCCAGTGTCAACGAGCAAAAGATTACTGCAAAAAGGTTAGAGAAGAGTGGTTAGATAAAGCAGAAAACTTTCCTCAACTTTCACAAGCACTGATTCCAGAATTAGTTATCTACTCTACAGGTGGAAATATCCTAGCATTTTGTCCGGCTGCTTTTGTTGATGATTTAGCTAAGGCGATAGAAAAACGTTATACAGAAGAAACTTTGACAGCTAATTCCTGTGCTGTGGGAGATAAATTTAAGCTATTAGAAATCCGATTTGGCTTGTTACCAGATGAAATAAATAATGAAACATTCTGGCTAGAAAAATATCGAAATCATCTTGAAAACCCATTAATTCAAGCTTACTTTGATCAACCCGATACAAATTCAGAAGAAGCTTTTAAAGAACGCAAAACATTTAATGAATTGGCTGGAGATTTAGCAGCAAAATTTAATCAACGGCGGAATGGTAATCAATTGCAGGAAAGTGATAGAAGCTTGCATTGTTATCCGCCTATGTTTGAAACTCATCCTTACTTAAAGCGAGATGAAGGCGATCGCCGTTCTGCGGTGATGCAAGCGAAAAGTTCTCCTGACGATCCAAATGAGGGACTTCCTAGCGATCCTTGGTTATCAGAAGTAACTGCGCGTAAGCGATTAGTAGGACAAATAGCTAAAAGAGATAATGCTAATAGAAAATGGTATGAACAGTCAGGTTTTGATTGGGAACCTGGTAAAGATGCAGTAGAAAGTTGGGTTGACAAATTTGAACAACATTTACATGATACTCCCCACAGATACTACGGTAAAATCCGTTCGGAAAATCTTCATCCCAGCCGAGTGAAAGAGGCTCTTTCGGTTAGAGAAATTGGCGATGCTAGTACTCCGAATGGCTTTATTGCCTATATTTATGCAGATGGTAACAACATGGGAGGTTACATCCAGAAAGAAATTGAAAATCCAGCAGACTATCAACGCTTTAGTCGAGATATTTTTGATGCAACAGAAAAATCAGTTTATGCAGCTTTAACAAAACATCTTCAACCCCATAAATTAAATTCAAAGTTACAAGCAGAAAGAAAAAGTACAAAAGAAGTGTGGATACATCCCTTTGAAATTTTAACTATTGGTGGGGATGATGTCATGTTGATTGTACCAGCAGATAAAGCTTTGGCTATTGCTAAAACTATTGGTGAAGAGTTTGAAAAACAAGTTTTAAACAAAGGAAAATATTACGAATCAGATAAGACTTATAATCCACAAGTAGTACAACGCTATCACGGAGAAAAAACAATTTATGGTGATAAACAATCTAAATTAAGTATGTCAACTGGAGTATTAATCACTGCCGAAGATACACCAATTTACTATGCAGAAAAGTTGACTAGTCAATTACTGAAGTCTGCCAAAAAATATGCAAAAGACCTGAAAAAACAAAATTATTATGGCGGAACTGTTGACTTTTTGGTAATGAAAGCTGTGACGATGATTTCTTCTAATATTGCAGAATTTCGTTCTCAGGGATTAACCAAATCTGGACAAGGACAGCAAAAACTTAAGCTATATGCTGCACCCTATACTCTACACGAACTGGGTGGACTTTTAGAAACTGCTCAAGTATTAAAAGATGTAGAATTTCCCAAGTCGCAACTCTACCAAATTCGTAGTCTACTAGAACGGAGTAAACAGACAGCAATACTTAACTATCGTTATTTTCGAGTGCGGTTAACTAACAAAAAGGCTCAGGATTTATTGAAAACTCAATTTGAAGATGCATGGTGTAGACCAAAGCAACTAAATAATAATGGAAATCTTGCACCTTGGATGTCTTTAAAAGAGGATAAAGAAAAATCTCAAGAAAAAGTCACTTATGAAACCATTTGGCGAGAGTTAGTCGATTTATATCCTTTTATCAAAAAGTCACAGAACACTTCCAATCCATCACAAACACAACAACAAACTTCATCAACATGATTTTCTTGGAGAATTTACCTCAAAATCAAATTAAAACTATTCGACTCATCGCAGTTATTGATACTGCATTGTGTGTCGGTGCTGGTGGTTCCGATGGTTCCCTTGCAGATAAACCTATTGTTCGCAATGCTAAAGGACAACTGATTATTCCTGCTTCTCAATTAAAGGGTAGACTACGGCATGAATGCGAAAAGTTAGCTAGAGGATTAGGATGGCAAATATTTTCATCACCTAAAGCAGAAACACTTTGTCCTACAGAAGCACAAGTTAATCCTGCATTTCAGTCCGATTATCAACTACCTAATTATCAAGGCTATCACTGTTTTATTTCCAAAATCTTCGGTAATCCTATACTTCCATCGCGAATTGTAGTTGATGATCTCATTTGTGACATCGAACGAGAAGACTTACCAGAGGTATTGCGTCCTGGTGTCACCATCAATCGTCGTCGTCACACCGCAGAAGAACAAAAACTCTACTTTTTAGAAACTTCCCCAGCTAATAATCAACTGGAATTTGAAGGGGAAATCCATTTACTTCCAGAATGTCCACCATACGCCAAGCCTTTAATTTTAGCTGCTTTACGCCATATCCACGCATTGGGTGGTAGTAAATCTACTGGGTTGGGTTGGTTGAGGTGGAAGGAACTCGAAACACTAGCAAAAGATGATCAAACCTGGAAATTTTTAATACCAGAAGTACAGCTATGATGCGAATCAAATTAGAGATTACAGCTTTGTCTCCATTAGCGATCGCTGCGAAAAAACCTGGTTCTGTAAGTGAAGCTGAGGATCATATTCCTGGTTCAGTGATTCGAGGAGCGATCACATCTCAAATTCTCCAACTATCTAATCAGCAAACACCAGGTATATCACAACAAAATCTAACATTAAATGGTGGTGACTTTGAATCGCTATTTTTAGATGATGAACCTGCTATTTTCCAAAATGCTTATCCAGTCGTAGCCAAAATTGCAAATGAATCTAATTCTGGTAAAACTAAGTCGGAACTATTTTCTAGAGTAGTGAATGATGAGGTTATGGTTTTACCAGCAACAGCAGTTAGTTCTAAAACCAATCCAGGTTTTTTACCCAAAGGTAACGGAGTTTTCGATACATTAATAGACCGCTTTTGTGCAGATGCATACAATTATCCTTACGACCCTAGCGATCCAAAATCTCTGCAAGAGAAAACAGACGCACGGGTTGAAACTTATAGCAGTTATTACAGCAAAACTAGCGACAGCAAAATCAAATATCAATACCGCAGTCATTCTATTAGCACTCGCTTTCTGACAAGAGTTGGAATTAATCGCCGCAGAGCCACATCAGAAGATGATATTCTTTACAGTATTGAAGTTTTAAATGAGTCATTTTTGGAACATCCACATGCAAATGATCAAAATTGGCATCCTGTTGTTTATCGAAGTTCAATTATAGTTAACAATCAAAACTTAGCTAATTTTCTGACTAATTTTATTAATCAAAATTCTAATAATTTTCGTTTAGGTGGTGCAACCTCACGAGGTCTAGGGAAGGTTAAAATTCAAGCAAAAATAGAGGAAAATTCAGCAGACATCAAAGCCAGAATCACCGAATTTAATCAACGACTTGAGACACGTTGGAAATTGTGGTCAGTGTTTGGTAAACCAGAAAAAAATCTATTAGAAAATCGCACTTATTTTACTCTTGACCTACAAGCCGATGCAATCTTCATCGACAATTGGCGACACACCACAGTTATTTCACCAGCAATGCTGTGTCAATTTGTAGATTTAGATGATGAATTTTCGCACATGAATACAGAAGCAAAAGATAATTTTCTTAAACTAGAAGTAGCATATAACAGCTATAACTATCGTTCTGGCTGGAATACAGCTTGGGGTCTAATGAAAGATATAGAATTAGTCACTAATAGAGGTTCTGTATATTTATTTAGTACAAATAAACCGGATTTATGGTTAGAAAAATTAAATGAATTAGAACTGAAAGGAGTAGGCGATCGCACTTCTGAAGGTTTTGGTCAAATACAAATTTGCAACCCATTTCATCTTGTCATGCGAGAGGAAGCAGTATGAGTTTATCTATAGAATCAAAAACAGAGTTACAAATTCAAAAAGGTATACGTCAAGCTGAAGACGATCTAGTTATCTGGATTCAAGCAGCTTTGGATAATACAAAATATGGCGACTTAGAAGAATCTCAATTTCGTAACTTAGTACGAGTTTCTGACACGACTGAGAGTGCAGAAGTAATTAAAAACTTTATTCGCTATCAAGTTGGTAGAGATAAAAAATGGGGTAGAGGTAAAGAATCACTGGCTGAAAAAATTATTGAAGATATTGATGGCAATATCAAGAAAAAATCTCAAGCAATTGCTGAGTGTTGTCAAACTGATTTTAAACCGATTTGGTTAGAAATGATTCGTCGTTATTTAGGTTATGGTGCGCGTCATTTAAAATATAAGCGTGATGGTGCTGCATAATCGTAGAACTTTCTTTTAGTCTAAGGAATACAATCATGAGAAATACTCTTATTTGTACAGTCGGTACAAGTCTTTTCGGAAATTTGAAAAATACCCAGGAAGAAACATTTAAGCAAGCATTTGAAGAAAAAAACTGGCAAAAGCTAACCTTGCTGCTTTTAGACAAAGAAAATACTAATCGTATATGTGGTGCTGAAATTAATTCTATTGCCAGAATATGTGAAAAGAAGTTTTTATCTTCATTAGAAAGATTAATATTTTTGGTTTCTGATACAGAAGATGGTAAACAAACTGGCGAAATATTGAAGTTGTACTATAATAATTCACGCAATAAATTGCAGTTTAAAAATGTTATATGTCGTGAATTGCAAGGATTACGAGATGATGATGTCAAATCTTTCAAGCAACAAGGTTTAAAAAGTCTAGTCCGCGAAATCAGTACTGAAGCTGAAAAATTTTCTCCTGAACAGATTGCAATTAATGCAACAGGTGGTTACAAAGCACAAATATCATTTGCTGGAATGATTGGACAAGCTTTAGGAATACCAGTTTATTATCTGTTTGAGAGATTTTCGGAAGTGATTGAATTACCACCACAACCTGTTGCTCTTGATCTCGCTTTCTGGTTAAACAACTATCCATTATTTGAGTTTTTAGAGACTGAACAAATAATTGCTAAATCAGAAATTAAGAATATGCTAGCAGAAATAATGTCTGAACTAGAAATTAAAAAACTGCTGGATGGGGATTATATCAAATCATTGATAGATGAAGAGTTGATTGATGAAATAGTCCATGTAACTCTTTCTGCAATGGGTGTTTTATTTAACAAGCGATCGCGTTTAGAATTTGCCAAGCAAGAAACTACTTTACTTTCATTAATTCCTCAAGATAATACTGAACTTCAAAAGAAACAAATTCATCTCAGAGATGATCATGGTAAAGATAAGTTACAAGCATTTGCAGAGGATATATGTGGTTCTCCCTACGTCAAAAAAATAATTAATTCTCTTCCTTTTAATCCTAAACAGACTAATCCGATCCGCCGTACCAAACCGAATGGAATTATAGAGTTTGTTATCACATGGACAGACCAAGGTTTAGGTTTATGTATTCAAACTACTGGTAGGAATTTAGCTGAAACTAACACTATAGCTATTCATTTAAAAGAGAAATATTCAAAATAACAAATCAGCTATGTTTGACACTTTCAAAAACCGCCTAGAAATTACAGGTCAATTAAAAACTATCACCGCATTAAGAATTAGCGCAGGTCGTTCGAGTGAACCGATAGGATCTGACTTACCCGTGATCAAAGATGCTTTAGGTAATCCATTAATTCCAGGATCTAGTTTTAAAGGTGCAATGCGATCGCGTCTCGAAAGTTTTCTTAGAGCAATTGTGGGAAGCGATCGCAAGCTAGTTGCAAATCCAGCAAATGAAGATGAATGGTCAATTACATCTAAAGAATTATCAGATTTCAAAGAAACTATTAAAAACTTAAAATCAGGAGAAAAAGAAGAACATTTACATCAATACATAGTAGAAAATACTGATTTAATCTCTCACCTGTTCGGTTCTCCTTGGATTGCTAGCAAATTTCAAGTCCGAGACTTAACAGTAAATCCAGAATATTGGTTTGGACAATATCAAGAACGCGATGGTGTTGCAATTGATCGCGATACAGAAACAGCAGCAGACGGAAAACTTTATGATTTCCAAGTCGTTCCCGCAGGAACAGTATTTGAATTTAAAGCAATAGTAGAAAATGCTCAACCTTGGGAATTAGGACTTTTAATGATCGGTTTGCATCAATTTGAAACAGAACAGATACCTTTAGGTGGTGGAAGTTCTCGTGGTTTGGGTGTAGTTAAACTAGAAATAGACAAAATGGACTGGATTGATGTTGAGAACGATCCAGAAAAATTATTGACATACTTACAGGAATTAGTCAGTCATCATACGACCGATTCTCTCTCCAGCTATGCAGATGGTAAACAGTTAAAAGATATTTGGACTCATGCTTTAATTACTCATCTCAGAGAAAATATAGCTAAACACTCTACCACTGTTCAGCCTAATTCTTAAGGAGGTCAATATGGCTTTCAGTAACTATAAAACAATTAGTGAAGTTCTCAAAGCATTTCAAGTCACCTATACTGAATCAAATTTTATGGGTGAAGTTGAGTTTCAAGTCTCTGACTACTTCCGGGAGGACTTAGAAACAGTGATGCGGGAAGGAGTGGTTAATAACTCAGAATTTGCTGTGTGCGAAAATTTGATCTACCCAGTTTTAAAAGAAGTTTGGAAACGCTACAGTAGCAGATTTACTTTATGGAGTCACCAATCCCTTAATTATGATGAAAAATTATCAGGTTTCCCAGAGTATATCCTCGCGAAAAGATCGCCTTTAGGGAAAGTAGTTTTCGATAAACCATATTTCATCTTAGTAGAAGCAAAACAGGATAATTTTGAGGCTGGATGGGCGCAATGTATTGCTGAAATGATTGCAGCACAGAAACTAAATAATGAATTTCCCATAACTATATTTGGAATTGTTTCTAATGGCGATCGCTGGCAGTTTGGTAAATTAGAATCAGAAACATTTACCAAAAATCTAACTTTTTATAGTATTCAGGAACTAGATACATTATTTGCTGCGGTTAATTACATTTTTCAACAGTGTGATTTGCAACTAAATAATCTGGTAGCTGCTTAAGTTTGATTAGGGCTATTTCGTTCTAGACATAAACCGCCCTGAACTAAAGTTCAAGGCTAATAGTTTAAGTCCGTTTTAACGGACTAAATTACTACAAAACAGTCGATTTAAACCGAATTTTACTATTAGCCTCACAAATTGATTATGAGGCGGACTGAATGAGAATGAAATAACCTTAAAGTTTGATTTCTTCACTAAATATAATCATGCATAAAAGATTTGTTAATCATTGCACAATCGATATAACTCTAATTCCCGATGGCCCAATTTTGATTAAATCGGGTAAAGAAGGGGCTGATCCAACTAAGCCTGATATGGAGTTTGTGGAAACATATCATGCAGGAGGACGTTCTATATATTTACCAGGAAGTAGTTTAAAAGGTGCTATTCGCGCCCATGCAGAACGAATTGTCAGGACAGTAGGTAGAGACAAACGCGATTCTAATAATTTAGATCGACTTTGGGCAAATGATCCATTAAATGATAAACACGATTATCTCAAAACAAAAGATGGTAAAGATTTACCAGCAAATGATATTTACAAATTTTCTTCATTTACAGACCAAATGTTTGGCAATACTTCTATTGCTAGTCGTGTCAGAATAGAAGATGCTTATCCTGATAAATCTCAACCATTGAAAATAGAAGAACGTAATGGTGTAGCAATTGATCGGGTATTTGGTTCTACAATTCCCGGAGCATTGTTCAATTATCAAGTTTGTACTGCTGGCGAATTCCGTACCAAAATTCATTTAAAGAATTTTACCCTCGCACAGTTAGGTTTAATTGGTTTAGTATTACGAGATTTAAATGATGGTTGGTTTGGCTTAGGTTTCGCGAAATCTCGTGGTTTGGGTACTGTAGAGGTAAAGTTAAATCAAGCCGTTGTGCAGTATCCTGGCTGTATTTTATCAGAAGATAAACAAGAAATTACCGCTTTTGGTAGTACAAAAAAATGGTCTAATACTTTCCTTTTAGGTGTAGGGGAATTTTTAGAACCAGATGAAGCAAAATTATATACTTTTCCCACAGAAGACCATCAAAATACACCAGTTGCAGCCCAAGAAATGGATTTAGGTTTTGGTGTACAACTCATTTGGGAAGAAGGAAGAGTTCAAGATTTGTTTGAACGCTCTGTCAGGTCTTGGAGTAAATTACTTGTAGGAGCAAAATGAAAGCTTTTGTCGGTTATAAAAAACAACCTTTATCAGTCTCAGAACTACTAGAGTTAATCCCAAAATTTATCGTTGAACCTAGTTATTATTTTTTACGCTGGACTCATAAAGTTAGTGGAATTGTCGAGAACATTCCAACAGAAACAGACTTTCCTATGATGGAAGGACAAATGTTCAATCATAAGTGTGAACTGCGGTGGAAGTACAAGCAAAAAAATACCTATGAAGTACTGTTATTAAGTATTAATGAAAATCATCATGATTTTGAATTAGTTGGTAAAAATTGGCGAATCGAACCAAGTGAAACCAAAAATTTTCCATCTAACGCATATCCCGCTTATGGTTATCGTCCGGAGGAAACTCGTTTCCCCAAAAAGCTGATTTTCCCAAAAGATTTAGATATTCGACTGCAAGCAGAAAATAACAAAAAGCCAAAGTTAGCTCAACGTTATTTTGTTGATAATGAAACCTCAACTGTGCAATTTGTAGCTTTGACTGTAGAACTATCGCAATTATGACAACAAATCGTCCCCAACGACCTAATCGCCCAGACTCATCAACACCTGAACTAGCACCAAAACCTTATCAATTCGTCTCTTTTCCTAAAGAACGTCCCAACCTACAGCGTCCTGTGGGACATCACAAATATTTGAGCGATCGCCTACATGGTACTTTATATCTGAAGCTGAAAGTGCAGACATCTCTCCACGTCTCTACTGGGGTTGTTGTTATGGGTAGCGACATCGGTAACAACCGTATTCCCCTGATCAAAACCATGATACAGGGTGTTGATCAAAAACTTTCAATTGGCGGTAGTTCACTCAAAGGCTGCATCCGGTCTGTATACGAAGCAATTACCAACAGCACTTTAGCAGTTGTTACATCACACTATGTTAGAAATAACAAGTATCCTAAAGAATATTTACCTTCTACTCAGACAAAACATGAACTTTGTCCCGCCAGCCGAATCTTTGGTGCTTCGGGAAAAAATTGGGGTTGGCAAGGATTGCTAGATTTCAACGATGCCAAATGTGAGAAAATGGGATTTACTGCTGGCTTTATGCCTTCACTGTATCGTCCCCGTCCCGAAGAACGCCAAGCATACTTTGTTCGTGATTTCGTAGCAGGTCGCAAATTTTACTATCATACAATCAGAGCAATTGATAAAGGGCAAAATTCTGGTGTACCAGTACAACAAGCCGCCAGAGAGTATACTTTTACAACCAAGTTGCACTTTAAGAATTTACTACCAGAAGAATTAGGAACTTTATTGATTATCTTAGGACAAGACCCTAAATACCCTATCGCTTTGAAAGTCGGTGGTGGTAAGCCTATTGGTATGGGAACAATGACGGTGACTGTGGACAAAATAGAACAATCGCAAAATCTCAAGCAGCGCTATTCGTCATATCAGGTAAGTGAATCTGATGAAATAACCGGAGAGAATCTACAAACTTTTATACAAAAAAATATTCAAGTTGCTCACTCACGCCTGATTCAAAAACCCCAACTAGAGGAACTCACAGCCATACTGCGTTATCCTACCGACCGTGAACCGCCAGCAGGAATGTACTAATTATGACTTTAGTTGAATTTGATTCCGAATCCTTGACAGATAGAGAGTGGGATATTGCTCATGCGATCGCTCAAACTTTAGTCAAAGCAGATGCAGATGTCAACGAATTAGGGAAAGCGATCGCTTATCTGCGTACTGTTGCGAATCAACCAGATGCAACTTCCAGGTTTTTTAAGTATCTCAAAACCTTGGTAAATAACGGTAGACAAATTAGTCACAGCAGCAGAACAATAGATTATTATCGCAGTATCGAAAAAGCTTGTAGTGATCATCTGAAAACCATCACAGATGCTCAGACAATTCTGCAAATTTTAGGTTGGGTATCTCGCCTGATGCGTTATTACAAAAATGCAGGTGTACCCATTGGAGAAATTCCCATTTCCATCCCATTACCTATAGAATCAGCGCGTCAAGTAGAAATTGCGAAAGTTGTGAAGTCGCAAGAGTTCCAAGTTGAGCAAATATTAGAGGCACAAGTCACCAACAAAAATGGTAAGAAAGTAACTTACGAGATACTGGGAACAATTAAGTTAACTGAGAAGGAACCGAAGAAAGCTAGTGTTCTCAAAGAAGAACAGATAGTGAAGGTGAAGATTGTGTCTCTTCGTGAAGATGGGAGTATCAAAAGTGTGAAGTGTGTTGATTAAGCTAGTTAGTTTTAGTATCAGTGTTTATAATGAGAAAATACCATCCGAAAAGATGGTATTTTAAGATCATATTTCCCATAGAGCAAACAAGAGACAGTCAGATATGCATAAACATTTAGTTTGGAAAAACATTCCTGTTCTCTAAGACTCAATCTCCGCTAATTCTAACCAGCGTTCTGTCGCCTGATCAATTGCTTGCTTGAGTGCTTCTACCTGTTCATACAACTTTTGCACCTGAGTATAATTCCCTGCGGAAATATTCGTCATTGCTTTTTCTGCTTCTGCTTTCTCAGTTTCTAATTGAGCAATTTTATCTTCCAACTGCTCAAACTCTCTTCTTTCCCAAGTTGATAAACGCTTTTTCTTGGATGTTTCTTTGGGTGTAGACGTTGAGTTCAAAGTCTCTACATTTTTTGGCTTTTCCTTAGTATTGACAGTTGCTTGTTGCTTTTCTTCTTCGGCTTTTTTGTAATCGAGATAGACTGAGTAATTTCCAGGATACTGGCGGATATTACCCCCTTCTTCCAAAGTAAATATAGTATCTACAGTTCGATCCAGAAAATAGCGATCGTGAGATACCACAATTACACAACCGTTAAATTCCTCCAAATATTCTTCCAGAACCGCCAAAGTTTGCACATCTAAATCATTAGTTGGTTCATCTAATATCAAAACATTTGGCGCACTCATCAGTACACGCAATAAGAATAACCGCCGTTTTTCCCCACCAGAAAGTTTATAAATCGGTGCATACTGCTGATTCCCCGGAAACAAAAATCGCTCTAACATCTGGGAAGCACTGATTGTTGTACCGTCAGCTATTTTGACGTGTTCTCCTTCTTCTTTGATGTAATCAATCACGCGCTGGTTTTCATTTAAAGCAGTGAGTAATTCTTCAGAATGTTGATCAAAATAGCCAATATGAATTGTTGTACCAATATCTACACTACCTGTATCTGGCTGTAATCGTCCGGTGATCATATCCATTAAAGTAGATTTACCCGCACCATTACCGCCAATAATCCCAATCCGATCTTCAGGACTAAATTCGTAGGTAAAATCTTTGATTAAAGTACAAACGCCATAACTTTTCGAGATATTATTGAGTTCAATAACTTTTTTGCCAATCCGACGACTAGCTGTTGCAATATCAACTTTACCTTGAACCTGTTTAAACTCCGTCGCTTGCATGTCACCAATTCGATCTATTCTGGCTTTTTGCTTAGTACTTCTGGCTTTTGGCCCTTTCTTCAACCATTCCAACTCCCGACGCAATACTCCTTGAAACTTACGCTGACTGCTAACAGCACTTTCTTCTGCATCGGCTTTCTTTTCCAGGTAGTATGAATAGTTGCCAGAATAGCTGTAAATATCACCTCTGTCTATTTCAATAATCCGGTTAGTGACACGATCTAAAAAGTAGCGATCGTGAGTGATTAATAAAAGTGCGCCGCGATAGCGATTCAAATAACTTTGTAACCACTCCACCGAATTTGCATCCAGATGGTTGGTCGGTTCATCCATCAGTAATAAATCTGGTTCTGATAGCAAAGCTGTTGCTAAAGCTATACGTTTACGATAGCCTCCAGATAAAGTTCCAACAATAGCATCAAAATCTGTAATTCCTAATTTAGAAAGAATAATCTTAGCGTTAGTTTCCAACTCCCAAGCACCAGTCGCATCCATACGCTGCATCACCACCGAAAGCCGGGACATTAACTGATTATCTTCTGGATAATGAGCAAGTTTATCAGATATTTCTTCATACTCACGCACCAAAGCCATCTTTTCACCACTGTCAGCAAAAACTTGCTCTAAAACAGTATGATCATCATCTAAATCTGGCTGTTGGGGTAAATAAATAATCTTTGCACCAGAATTAACTAAAAATTGACCTTCGTCAACTGGTTCTAAACCAGCAATCATTTTTAACAGAGTTGATTTACCAGAACCATTAGTCCCAATTAAACCGACCTTATCATTAGCATCTAAACTAAAATTAGCATCTTTGAGAATTTCTTTAATACCAAAATCTTTTTTAACTGATTGTAGTGTAATTAAACTCATAAATTTTTATGTAATTAACTTGGTATCTTGGCGTCTTGGTGGTTAAGAAAATATTTTCTTAAATCACTAAGACACTAAGACACAAAAAACTTTTTCTGAAGCTAAAAATGCACTGATTTAAACAAATAAATCCAAGGGTAAATGACCATACATCTCATTAATTCCCTCTGAAGAGTAACATTGACAAGACACCAACACACCGCGATGATGTCCAAAATAAGTATCTATGTGACACACACCATTTTTACCATTTAATTTGATGTATACAGGCCCATCAATTTTAGGTAAATTACTTGGTGGTTCATACCCCAAAGCGAGGGAATAAGTTTTCATGGCTAGCATTCCTTCTTCTTCAGTGTCAGCACAAATCCCTAAAATCTGATAATCAGATAATTTTGCTAGAAAAAGTAATGCTTGTCTGATTACAGGCTTTTCTGATGGTGTAATTTTTGGTGCTATGTCTACACAGTTGAATTTATTCAGAACTTTTTTAGCTTCAGCAATTGTGAGATTGGTTTGGTTTGTGCTTGACATATCTCGGTTGATTATCTGTGTTGATGTGCGCTTTTGTTCTAGAACAATTCAGGTCTAATCCTGTATGTTACTCATATTGAAAATAAAGGGAACACTACTTTGTGAGTCTTTACCCATTACAAGAACTTTTGGCATTTGAGCACCGCCATTTTTCCATGCTTCAATTGCTTCTTTTTGCAGAACTAGTTGTCCTCCTGGAGCTTTTAAGGTTTCCGCTAAAAGTCTTTGAGCTTCTGATTTACCTTTGGCGCGATTAATTTCTGCTTGTGCTTCTTGTTCGGCTTCTTGTGCTATGTAAACTGCTCTTTGCGCTCTTTGTTCAGCAATTTGTTTATCCTCTACGGCTTTCGCAAACTCTAGAGAAAAAGTCAAGTCAATGACGCTAGTATCCAAGACTATTATTCCATATTTTTCTAAGCGTTGACCTAATGCCGTATCAAAATCATCCTTAAGGTCATTTCTTTTGGTGATCGACTCTTCTACTGTCCTCCTTGCGGCTGCAATTTTGAATGATTCCTGAGTTTGAGGAGCAATTATTTTAGCAACAATATTTTCTAAGCTTCCCTGTTTTCTTCTAATTTCAACTACTTGTTGCGGATCTATACGGAAATTGATCGCAAATTTTGCGGTTAGTTCTTGCAAATCTTTGGTAGCACTTTGAGCTGGTATTTCATATTTTTGCACTGTCACATCGTATACATCTACTTTAGATATGAATGGCGGTTTGAAATGAATACCTTCTACTAAGGCTCCATCTCTGGCTTTACCTAGTATACTCAGAACTCCTGCCTCACCTGGATTAATAATGATAAAGGAATTAAGACTCAAAATCACAAGTATTGCTATTGCAACTCCTGCTACTGTATTTTGCCAACTACCTAATTGCTGATTTTTCAAATTTCATCTCCTTTGTGTCTTGTGTCTATGTCAGGTTTTTACAGCTCAATGCTGACGCCTAAATACTGGCAAACGTGGTAATATCGGTTTCTTCACAAAATTGCACAGGGTTGTGACTACAGTAATTAAATCTCGTCGGGTGGATAGAAAACACCGGGGTTCAGTTCATCCCCTCAAACGTCTGCTGAACTACGGACATAAGTATCGCAAACAAATTTGGTGGGCTAGTATTTGTTCTATCCTAAATAAACTTTTTGACTTAGCACCACCAGCATTAATCGGTATTGCGGTAGATGTGGTAGTCAAGCAGCAAGATTCTATCATTGCACGGTTGGGAGTCAGAGACATCTTTGGACAATTTTTAATTCTTTCTGTCCTAACTGTAATTATTTGGATTTTAGAATCGGCTTTGGAGTACGCTTACGAAAAATTTTGGCGCAATTTAGCCCAAAACATTCAGCATGATTTGCGTCTTGATGCTTATGAGCATTTACAAGATTTAGAATTAGCATATTTTGAAGAACGCAGCACTGGTGGTTTGATGTCTATTCTTAGTGATGATATCAACCAACTCGAACGCTTTTTGGATGTTGGCGCCAATGACATTATCCAGGTTGTGGTGACGGTATTAATTATTGGTGGGGCTTTCTTTATTTTGGCTCCGGGTGTAGCATGGATGGCAATGTTGCCTATTCCTTTTATTCTTTGGGGAACATTTGCTTATCAGAATGTACTCGCACCCCGCTATGCTGATGTCCGAGAAAAGGTAGGTTTATTAAATTCCCGCTTGTCAAATAATTTAAGCGGTATTACTACTATTAAAAGTTTCACGGCTGAAGATTATGAAATCTCTCGTTTAGGTTTAGAAAGTGAAGCTTATCGTCGCAGTAATTCTAAAGCTATTCAACTTTCTGCTGCTTATGTTCCTTTAATTCGGATGTTGATTTTGGCAGGATTTACAGCGTTACTGTTTTATGGTGGATTATCAGCAGTCAATGGCAAAATTTCTGTAGGGACTTATAGTGTTTTAGTATTTTTAATTCAACGAATGTTATGGCCTTTAACGAGATTAGGCGATACTTTTGACCAATATCAACGAGCAATGGCTTCTACAAATCGTGTCATGAATTTGTTAGACACGCCGATTGCAATCCATCCGGGAGATGTATCTTTACCTGTTGAAAATGTACGTGGGGAAGTAAAATTTCAAAATGTCACTTTTAACTATCAAGATCGCCAAGCGGTAATTAAAAATTTATCGCTAGACATCCCCGCAGGTAAAACGATCGCCATTGTTGGTTCGACTGGTTCTGGTAAAAGCACTCTCGTCAAATTATTATTACGCTTCTACGAGGTGCAATCTGGAACAATCACCCTGGATGGAATTGATATCCAAAACCTACAATTACGAGACTTACGCCGTTGTATGGGTTTGGTGAGTCAGGATGTATTTTTGTTTCACGGTACTGTCGCCGAAAATATCGCCTACGGAACTTTTGACGCTACACAACAAGAAATTGTCACGGCGGCGAAAATCGGTGAAGCACACGATTTTATTATGCTATTACCCCAAGGTTATGAGACAATTGTCGGGGAACGAGGGCAAAAGTTATCTGGTGGACAACGCCAACGGATTGCGATCGCTCGTGCTGTGTTAAAAAATCCACCGATTCTCATATTAGATGAAGCCACTTCGGCGGTAGATAATGAAACGGAAGCAGCAATTCAAAAGTCGCTAGAACGAATTACTGTTAATAGAACAACGATTGCGATCGCTCACCGTCTTTCTACTATCCGCAATGCTGATCGTATCTACGTTATGGAATACGGACAATTTGTTGAGTCTGGAACCCATGAACAACTGCTAGAAGAAAATGGAGTGTATGCAAGTCTCTGGCGTGTGCAATCGGGTTTAAGATAGGGGATTTGGGAATCCTGGTTTTTAAACTAAGCCTTGGGTATTCCTTTTTTTCTCTTGGTTTACGAAATAGCGTCAAAATGAAGTGTATCTCATAAATATGTGAAATGGCATGGCTTCGCTCTCTCTGCTGCTCTGTAGGGAGAGCAGTTTTTTTATATCAGAGGGACTCAAAATCATTTAGCCAATAACTACAAACATTCAATGAAAACTATAGGTACATATTCCAGAAAAACCTGCCAAAACTCTTGACCAAACTCCTCTAGTCCTTCAGGAGAAACTAGCGGTTTTTGCCAGCGAACCTCTTTGAAACCTGCACTTTGCAATGCCCATTCATAAGTGGTTTTACTGAGGTAATAGTTATGGAAGCTAAATTTCTCTGTATTGAGTGACATTGTGTATTTTATAGGCGTGCCTTCCTGAAGTGGTTGGTCTATGCTTTTGATAAATCCATATTTTTCAGTTAAGGGACTTCCAAAAAATAAAATATACACTTTTAATAATGATAATCATTGTAAG
>NZ_JCACKS010000035.1:0-17067 GCF_059505505.1 Pelatocladus sp.
CTTTTTGATGAGCTTATACACACGTTTAAGCTACTTTGTCAATGCGTAAGTCCTAGTGGTTACGGAGCTTCAGTTGTGGCAATGGTGGCGCTACTGAGTGGAGTCTACCGCAATAGTCAGCGCATGGTACAAACGGCTCTGGCTGACTTGTTTAGAATCTCAATATCATTGGGAACTGTAAATACACTTCGGCTAGAAGCAAGCTATGCATTAGCAAAAAGCGTGGGTGAGAACTTTAGAGGTATTTTAAACTCAGACCGACACGGTGCGTACAACTGGGTAGACTTAGAACGTCGGCAATTATGTTGGGCACATCTGCGACGGGAGTTTATCAAAATCTCGGAACGTCCTGGGGTTTGCAAAGAATTGGGAACAGCACTTGTTAAACAACAAGAAAAGTTGTTTGAGTTATGGCATCGAGTCCGAGATGGTACTTTAACTCGTTGCGATTTTGTCAAGTTGGCTTCTGGTATTCGCCTCGAAATTAAGGCGACTTTACAGGAGGCTGCCGACTACTCCATTGGTACACGTGAAAAAACTGCTCTGGCAAAAACAGTCCGCACTTGCCGTCAACTACTCAAAGTTGAGTCTGCAATGTGGTTGTTTGTGACAACCGAAGATGTGGAACCAACGAATAATGCTGCTGAAAGAGCTATTCGTCCTGCTGTAATATGGCGACGCACCAGTTTTGGTTCTCAAACTCAGGCTGGAAGTCTTTTTGTTGCTCGGATGTTGACTGTTGTTACTACCCTCAAGTCTCAACGACGTAACCTCCTGGAGTTTATGACACAGGCTGTTGTCGCTGCTCGCGAGGGTACACCTGCTCCTTCTTTACTTCCAGAAACTACTAATTCCTCTGGAGAAGAAGACTTGTTGAAAGCTGCTTAATTTTATTGCTGAATTATTTGATTCAATACAGAAGGTCTTTGCGTTTTTTTGCATCCCCTGAACGGTTACAGTCTAAGATTGTATGAATGGCAAGAACAGAATGCCAATAATTTCAATTATGAACTACAGAAACTACATCACGATCGAACCAAATAAACGCGGTGGTAAGCCTTGTGTACGTGGCTTGCGAATTACGGTTTATGAAGTGCTTGAATACCTAGCTTCCGAGATGACCGAAGCAGAAATTCTCGATGATTTTCCCGATCTGACACGAGAAGATTTAAAAGCCTGTATTGCTTATGCTGCTGACCGTGAGCGTCGGTTTATGACTGCTCCATTATCCGTATGAAATTACTGTTTGATGAAAACTTATCGCCTAAATTGCCGAACCGTTTGAGTGATCTTTTTCCAGACTCGCTTCACGTTCGAGATGTGGGCATGAAAGCGACAATCGACCCAATAGTTTGGGATTATGCATTCATACAATGATTTGATGATTGTCTCCAAAGATGCTGACATGCACGATCTGAGCTTAGTATTTGGAAATCCACCAAAAGTCATTTGGCTTCGACTTGGAAACTGTTCGACATTACAAGTTGAGAATTTGCTGCGTCGGGAGTTTAGCGCGATCAAATTATTTTATGAAGATGAAAATTTATCGCTGCTTGCTTTATCATAATGTAGAGTTATTACCTAATAGTACTGTTGAATAATCAATAATACCACCATAGTAAAGCGATTGCTCTCATCATTCCCCAAGAGCGATCGCTAACGCCTAAGTCCAATGTATATGTTTAGAACGAAAAGCTCTATCCCAATCGTTGGCAATGACTTCCATCATGTTGATCATGCCTTCATAGCCAAAATATGGCTTGTCAAGATAAGTTTCTCTGTTAGTCGGACTAAATACATCAAAAGCAATTTTAATTCCCAACTCCTCTGCCATGTATTTTTCCCATGCCGAGCCAAGAACAGCATCAGTATCAACCTCTGTCAAAGCTTGTTTAATCTGATACCCATCAGCAGAAAATACCAAGCGAGGAGAAATACCCATACTTTGCAGTTCTTGCTCCAGAATTGAACGAGATTCACGCATTGTCGAGCGAAATAACAAGACTTCTGGAATCATCTCCAACTCTTCAAACAGCATTCTCACTAGTCCAATGCCAAGCGTGCCATCCGCAGATACCGCACCCGGATTTCTCACAAGCAGTAAAAAATCAATTTACATGACCTGATGTGAGTCATCCCAATTAAACGACTATTTTGCGCCAGGACAATGTTCCAGTCGGTTTAATGTACTTTTTCCCGCCAATATTGCAGGCTCATCCTCTATTCCAATTGTTTTTAAGACTGCTAGAGCAAACATCGGGTCATGACGTAATTCTTCGTGATCATTCAAGTCTTCATACCCCATGACCAGCCCGTATATTCGTTGTTTAATTAAACTCTCTATTGAATGGTCAATTCGATTTGGCTGACGGTAGTCTTGGAAAGACTGTGCAAACTGTGATGTGATTTGCAGTTTTCTATCTATTTCAGCAATTAAGCTCAATCCTGCATCTGATGTTACCGTCCCCCCCTGGAAATTAACTACGATGGGGCGCGACTTTTCAACTGAGAATTTGAACTGTTTTGGTGTACGATCTGTAAATACTGGGGTCATACTCTATAGCTGCTTAAATGCTTATCCTATATACATTTTCGCAGTTTTTGACCTCAATATTCGCCGGCCCCATTAGCTTGTGGGATGCTCCCTACGGGTGTGCCAGCTTTATCAAGCAAACCAGTGATATTGCCGCAGACAAGTTAATGCGTTTGCGCTCAAATCGACTGTTGTATGGTGCGCCCCCACCTTATAACGGCACTGGTCGTCCTCGCATTCATGGTGATAAATTTAAACTCAATGATTCGTCTACATGGTGGACACCTGACCAAACTATCGAGGTCAACGACACAAAAATAGGGCGATTATCTATCCGTGTGTGGTGTCATCTTCATTTTCAACAGTCCAAAGACCACTCCATGAATTTGATTCAAATTCAGCGCTTAGATGAATTTGGTGTGCCAAAAAACAAGGCTTTATGGTTGGCGTGGGTAGGACTTAAGATGCCTGCTTTATCGCATTTGGCTTGGGAAAAAGAGGAGGGATTGGTTCGAGATATCCCGACCAGCCCACGAATAAATCAGGGGGTTTTAATCCCTCCTCTTTTTCTTTTTTTCGCCTCGTTATCCTCATTTTGGCAGCTTTACTGCCGACGATTTGCCATTGACCACTGGTATCGTTTTGCCAAAGGGCGCTTGCATTGGACTTTGCCGCAACTGAGTACTCCAGAGCAGTGTCAGAGGTGGAGCGATCTTTTACCCCTGATGACTTGGCAACTTTGGCTCGCACATGCGATAGTGCATGACAATCCTTTGCCTTGGCAGAAAAAACAGTCCAAGTTGTCCCCTGGACGGGTAGCTCAGTCAATGGCAGCAGTTTTCGCCGCGATTGGTACACCTTCTATTGAACCCAAACCCCGTGGAAAGTCTCCTGGCTGGCCTGCCGGCAAACTTCGCCTGCGTAGAATTCGTTATGCTACAGTCAAAAAAAGTACTGCCAAACCGAAAAAAGAACAGCCACAGTCCGCTTGACATTTAGTTTTTCTGCTTTGAGATGTGTAACTTGTCTACTCACTGCTGCTGGGTCATTTTGTCATGCTTTAGTCTAAACTCCAGTAGAATACTTCTGGAAAAAAATCTTCTTACGACACTGGAAGAAGCGTCTGGAAGAAGACCAGCTCTATATTCCTTTGAACCACTGATGGAACTTGTAAGAGTTTAGTAGAAAATGTGTCTAACAATCACGCTGCACCGGAACGGCTCAATGTAGTCGGTTGTCTGCAAAGGTTATCTGCCTAGATTGAAGCTCTGAGAAAATGATTGATGGGATAATGCCACGGAAGCCTTTTGTAGCGACTGTAACAAGAGGCTTTGAGTAGGATGCTTGTCAAACGGATAATCCATTGCTATATTGTAGATACTCTGTATATACTTTGATTTGAAAAAAGCAGAGTATGCAGATCTGTTTCGCTAGATGGAGATTCAGACTATGGTTACGACTGTTGCAAAGTGGGGGAACAGTCTTGCTATTCGTATTCCGCAGAATTTAGCCAAAGAGATCCATTTAACCGAAGGATCTGAGATAGATCTTGGCGTAGTAGATGGAACTCTAGTAATAAAGCCCAGAAACCAAAAGCGTTACTCACTGGATGAGCTGATCAAGGAAATCACACCGGAGAATCTCCACGCTGAGATTGATAGTGGAATAGCGGTGGGGAATGAAGTTTGGTAGCACAAGCAATATATATTCCGAGCCGGGGAGACATCGTTTATCTGGACTTTGATCCAACCAAAGGGCATGAGCAGAGAGGGCATAGACCTGCTTTTGTGATCTCGCCTCTTGGTTATAACGAGAGAAGCTCTCTGGCTTTGTTTATGCCGATTACGAAACAACAAAAAGGATATCCTTTTGAGGTTCTCTTGCCATCTGGATTGAAGATCCAGGGGGTTATTCTTTCAGATCAGATCAAATGCTTAGACTGGAAGGCTCGTGTTATTCAATTTGTCGAGGTTGCACCGGAAAGTGTGATTGAGGAAGTACAAGCCAAAATCAAGCCGTTGTTGCTGTAAAAATCATTGAGCATTTGTCAGGCGTCCAACAACTGCGCTGCACTCGAACACCTAATATGGTCGGTTGAGTTGTAAAGGTTATCTGCGTCCGGTGAAAGCGAACGTTACCGCGATCGCAAAAAGTATCTACCAAAGGCGATCGCAAATCAGGATTTTTAGCCCAGAATATCGATGAGGTTTCCGGAACTATCTGAATCAAGTATAGGAACAATGATGGTTGAGCAACGTTGTATGATAATTGCTAACTTTTCCACCACACGCGTTGAGGTATCATGGCCTTGGATGGCTATGTAAGAATAGAGAAGTCACACGTTTTTCTCAGTCCTATGGCTACAGTAGACCTGTTTCCAACGTTAAGAAGTTTATCTCGCGCAGATAAATTGAAAGTACTGTATGGCGATCGCGTCATCACAAAAAGGTTATCACTGTTGTTGCCAAAGCGAACTGACAAGTCAGCGCTTGCGCTATCACCGATCAAAATGACTTGGAATAGTAGCTGTAACGACAATTTGTAACTACAATGGGATATTGTAGCTGTCGTTCAGTTATGGAATATAAATGGGATGAAGCAAAACGTCTTGCTAATCTTCGTAAACACGGCATTGATTTTACCGATGTTCCAGCTGTATTTGATGGCGATATCCTAACGGTTGAGGACGATCGCTACAGTTATGGAGAGCAGCGTTTTGTCACATTCGGTTTGTTGCAAGGGCGAGTTATTGCCGTTGTCCATACAGAACGTGAGGATTGTACCCGTATTATTTCTGCAAGAAAGGCAACGAAATATGAACAACGAACCTACTTCGAGCAACTCTCAAACTGATTGGCAACGACTGGATGCAATGAGCGATGAAGATATTGATTTATCAGAATGCCCAGAGATTACACCGTCCATGTTTGCTAAGGCAGTTGTGAGACGGGGTTTACCTGCTACAAAAACCAAGTCTCAAGTTACACTTCGCATCGATAGCGATGTATTGGAGTGGTTTAAGTCCCAAGGGCGAGGCTATCAAACACAAATCAATCAATTGCTACGAGCGTATATGGAGGCACACCAATAACAGGCAGGTTGATATTAGAACTCTTGCAAAAGTGTTTTGTGGTATAACAAAAAGTTTGGCAATTTGCGATTAGGACTTTGAGGAGCAGTGAAAATAGAGAAAGCCAAACAGCTTACTGCAAAAAAATTTAAGCGAATGACTGGAGTAAGCCGTCAAACCTTTAAGTTAATGGTTGATGTAGTGAAAGCTTCGGAAACAAAGAAAAAGAAGCCAGGTCGCCGCCCTAAACTAATTATTGAAGACCAAGTTTTAATGGTTATTCAGTACTGGAGAGAGTACCGTACTTATTATCATATTGGATTAGACTGGGGGCTGTCAGAATCAGCAGTATGTCGGACAGTTTCTAAAATTGAAAACATTTTAATTAGTTCAAGAAAATTTAGTCTACCTGGTAAGAAAGAATTATTAAAGATGTCATCACAAGAAGATTTGGTTGTAATGGATGTGATTGCATGTTGACTGAAGAAAAAGAGGGAGGCTTGATACCCCTTTATTAATATATGGGCCAATTGAGCTACTCAATTGAAGCCTCCCTCTTTTTCCAAGTTCCGTCCCTTATGGAAAGTCCTATTGAAAAACCACAGAGAGGTCAAAAGAAATTTTTTAGTGGCAAACAAGGAGAGCATACTTTAAAAACGCAAGTAGTAGTCCGCCAAAAAAGTGGTCAAGTCATCTGCTTAGGGCATGGAAATGGGAGAATTCATGATTTTAGGCTATTCAAAACCAGTGGTTTAAGATTTGGAGAATTGCTCAAAGTCATAGCAGATAAGGGGTATCAAGGGATTAGTAAAATTCATAGATTGAGTGAAACACCGATTAAAAAGCCAAGAGGTAAGAAATTAACACAAGAACAGAAGAAATATAATCGAGAAATGAATCGATTAAGAATTGTTGTTGAACACGTTAACCGTCGCCTAAAAATCTTCAATATTTTGTCTAATCAATACCGAAATCGACATCGAAGATTTGGCTTAAGGTCTAATCTTATTGCTGGAATTTATAATTACGAATTAACCCTATAAATTGGATTAAAAAATAAAATTAATCAAAGATTTTCAGTAATTATTTAATTACTGAAAAGATGTTTGCTGCCAATTTATTTAGTTAGCGATCGCCAGATAAGACCTAATCGAAAAAAATGACATTTTGCCTGCCTATTTAACCAACCTTAAAAATACCGACACTCGCTTGCAATTGTTGGGAAATTTCAAAGGTTTTTTGGAGAGATTCGGAAAGTTGGCAAGATAAATGGTTGGTCACTTCAGAAACTTTAGCAATCTCTTTGATTAACTCGGTAATATCTTCAGAGGTTTGCACTTGAGATAGTGTCACAGTAGAAATTGACTGCACTAATTGATCAATTTCGCAACAGGCATTGAAAATATTAATAAAATTCTGCTTAGTATCTTGAACCAAACGAGTTTCTTCAACTACCTGCTCCCTACCCAATTCCATAGCTTTGACTACCTCGCTGATTTCAAATTGGATATTGGCAAGAACTGTTTCAATTTCTTGGGTCGCTGCGGCACTCTGAGCTGCTAATACGGCTACTTCTTGGGTAACAACGGCAAAAGCTTGGCCACCTTCATCTGCATGTGGACGGACGGCTTCTATCCCAGCATTGATCGCTAACAAGTTAGTTTGCATGGCAATCTTGTTAAGCGATGCCACTACACAATAAATCTCTTGGGTATATTTCCCAAGACGCTGGATCTTTTTAGTAGTTTGCTCAATCGTCTGTTGCAAACTCATACTATTTTCTACAGCGAGATCTATTGTCGTGCCTCCATTACAAGCAGTGCGGGCAACAGTTGCGGTTTGGTTAGCACTTTTGGCCACAGTTTGAATTGAAACCTTCATTTGCTCCAGGAAATCTAAGGTTTTGTTGATTTGCTCTGCCTGTTTGAGAGCTTCAATTGCAAGTTGATTGGGGACTCTAGAGTTTTCGGCAATCCCCGAATCTACTTCTACTTGGATAGCGACTTGTTTGACTTGAGTAACAATCTTTTGCAAGCTTTCCAACATAGAGTTGAAAAAATCAGCGACAGTACCAATTTCTCCAGTAGTAACTTCAGCACGCACTGTCAAGTCTCCTGTTGACGCTCCTTCAATATCCTCTTGCAGTCGCAGCAGTTGCAGTCGTTGTTTTTGTTGACGTTGCTGTTGAGAAACTATTTCTGCTGCTTTGCGCCCTTTTTCAGTTTGCTCTAAAAGATTGGCTCGCTCTAAAGCCAGTCCGACTGCTCTAGCGAATTGCTCACACAAATCTATTTCCGATTGCTGCCACAAACGAGGTTGGGAACACTGATGGACAATCAACAAACCTAACAGTTGATCCCCCAGCAGAATAGGTGCCACCAAATAGGCTTTGACTGCGAGTAGTTCAAGTTGTTCAATGTCACAGTCCGATAGACCAGCTTGGTAAATGTTGTTGATTGCCATGACACGACCTTGCTGATACTTTTCGAGATCATTTTGCAAACAGGAGTCATGGATTTCTACCCCGATAGCACTAGGCAAACCAGCAATTACTGATTCAGTAATTACGCTTCCAAGCCAATTATTGTCGAATTTATAGACGATTGTTCGCTCCGTCTTCAAGGCTTTTTGGATATCGTGAACCGCCAAATTGTAGATATCTTCACAATTAAGAATTCCAGACAATTGGATAGCAAAATCCTTCAGTGCCTGTGTCGCCTCTAGTAAACTTACGCGTTCTAAGGTCAATAACTTTAATTGCTCGGCTTCGTCTGTTTGTTTTTGTAGTAGATCTTGCAGTTGGTCTGCCATGTGGTTAATATTTGAACCCAAGACAGCGAGTTCGTCTTCGCCTTCTATAGCGATTCGGGTATTAAGATTACCTTGACCCAATTCATTCACCGCTGTAGTAGCAGCTAGAATTACCTGCGTTAGGCGGTTAGCAAGAATTGCTACAATTCCACCTACCAGCAATGCTGTTACGACCGTCCCCATCTGTAATAACAGCAATAATCGTCTCTGCCTCGCCAATAAAATTTTTGTATGCGTATAATTAGCTTTATCTTGGTTAGTGTTAATAATTTTTTGTGCAACCAATTGGTTCATCAAGTAATGGCTGAGACTCCCAACTCCTAATACTGGCAAGGTGCTAACAGTAAAAGCAAACACGAGTACTTTGGTGCGTAAGCTTAACCGCCTTATACATGAAATTACACCGCTGATGCAGGGATTCTGGAAGTCTTTTTTACGTTCTATCAGAGCATTCGTTTCAGACGAAACTACAAATTTACTAGCTTGAAAATCAGCGTTTTTGGCTGAACTATTTTTCTCTACATCAATTTTCTTAACCATTCGTTTCTAATCATGAGTTTGTAGACACACATTAAAATTTTGACTCAAAAGCCTTCAACTACTAAATACAATGTATGATAGGTTGGTAGTCCAGCATGATTAATACTTTCAGCGCAAAAGCGGCACAAAACCTGAACGTTCGATGAACTGCTGACCTTCCTTAGACAGCAACATATTGGTATAGGCAACTCCAGCCTGTTCGTCGATTCTGCCGTCCCGGCGAATAGCAATAAACAAGCGGCGGCTTATAGGGTAAGTACCGTCCTGGATTGCGGCAGTGTTTATTTGTTTTCCATTATCTATAAAGGGTTGCACATACTTCTGAGAATTGCCTTTAGCTAGAGCGATGATGCGAATGGATTTTTGACCCAAAATTGGTCCACTTCCTCCAAAGGAAATTCCACCAGGAGTTGAAGAAACCTTACGAACACATTCAGTATAATCACGAATATACTGTACATTCGGACTGACTTTATCAACTTCTGGACCTAGAAGCACATGCAATAAAGTGGCAACCTTTGGTCTTGCGAAAGGTACAATCGGTAAATCTGGTCCTCCGACCTGCTTCCAATTTGTGATTTTACCCTTATAAATGTCTTGGAGTTGAATCACTGAGATTCCAGGGACATACACATCTGGATGAGTAAAGACGACAATTGCGTCGATAGCCACTGGCACCTGCTCCAAGCTAAAGCCACGCTCTTTAGCTTTGCTGTATTCAGTATCTGTAAGAGGTAAAGCAATCTGAGCAAAGCTTAATTCACCATTAAGCAGCATAGTCAGACTCTGACTGTTACCAGGTTTACCAAATCTAGGTTCAGTGTAGACTAAGCGAAAATGTGGGTGAGTTCGGGTCATAGCCTCATGTGTACCGCTAGCAGTTATAGATGCAAAGAGGACAGCCCCACCATAGTTAAATATTCCTGTAGGCACATTCGGAACTTTCTTAAAGGAATTGTAGAGTCGGATGTCGGAAGAACTGTTGCCTAAAGGACTGTTTAAACTGTTGGAGTTTGTTAGAGATTTAACTTGCTGCCAAAAAAAATAGCCTCCTACGCTAAAAGGCAACAATATCAAGGCTAGACCAAGCCAAGTAACGTAAGGTGGCAATTTAGATTTATTAGCTCTGTCGTTAGTGGGTATAGAGGCAATCACAAGGAACTTGTTACATTTCTGGCAGTGTGTAGCATCAAGAGGATTTGCATGGCTGCACCGACTACAGATCAAGTTTCCTTTAGCATTAGATTTGTTAGTATTCATCACAACTTCCGTAATTTCTATGACCAGTACAGCAGAAACAGCATTGCTGCGCTGATACAAAAGAGGACATTGAGCAGATGCATCTCCACACTAATTTTTTTAGCCAGATAACCCTAACTGCTATAATTAAGGCTTTTTCTAAGTCATAAATGCGCTTTATAAAATTAGCCAAATTCCAGCTACTTAACTCAATTTAATATATCAGTGTACGATCAAGTTGATCTTAAGAATTTTTTATCATTACCTAAGCTCGACTTTTTTTGAGAAAATGAGGAGCCAAGAGGAAGAAAGATAAGCATGGGAAAATAGGAAATAAAACCAGTGGCAGTGTGCATCTATGCCCATGAGCCTAAACTTACCCGGCGATTTTTATGGGCTAGAGAGCCGGTCTACTAATATATCTTGACAAAAACTGAATTATGTGGGTTAGGACGGAACACTTATTTTGGGTAAAATATTTTGGTCTGATTTTTAGCGATCGCATAAAAACGGAACACTAAAATGCCCAATTTTTACAACACACATATCTTGCGTTTTAGGTCAAGCACTTCTACTGGACTGGCTCTCTAGCACTTTTTCAATGTCCCATGAATCCTTTGAGATAGTAAGGCATCTGCAAATAAAAAAAATCCCAGCCTTGGCAGCAAGGCTGGGATTTTTTTTAACGGCTCCTCCCTAAAAGTACTTCGCCCTTTGTTTGAACGTTTGCGGGACATTGCTGTTTATGCTGCGTAAAAAGTTGTTCTTGTCGTATATCGTTGAAAGCATTCTAACAGTGCTAATATATCTGGCATGGGCTTTCTGTCGTGATTGAGTTGTCGTTGTGGTAAACAATAACTCTACTACCCAAAGCCCTCTTTATTTTGGCGAAGGTATTGATAGACGAGAGTTTATTTGTTCAATCTAGTCTCGCTAGCCCCGCCTAACTTCTCGATAGCTAGGGTAATAGGCTTGCGGTCTATCAGCTGATTTAGGTCAGGTTTTTTGCCTTTTAGTAACCCTAGCAGCTTCATCTTGGAAATTGTATAGGTCAGCCGTTTTTCGTCTATGCCATCATTAACAGGGAAGACCTTGTTTTTCCTCAGCAGCACATCGTAAGTCTTGTCAAGTACACTGGTGTCGAAGCCAGTGATTTTGGCAGCAATCTTGACCGTATCGGCTTTGTTTTGGTACATAAATCTATGCGCTTGAATCAAGGCAGTGAGATAGCGCACAGCAAGATCGGAGTTTCTAGCTAGCCAGTCTTTTTTTACTATGTAAGAACCATAGAAATATTCTGGCTCGACTGCATTTAGGTTGACAAGTACATGAAATCTTGAATCGCGATTCAGTATCTCAAAAACTTGCTCTGTCTGGAGTATGGCAGAGTCTATCTGTCCAGTAACCAGCGCCTGAATGTAAGATGGTGGGGAGATCGGAATATATTTTACGTCTTGGGGTGTCAATTTGGCGCTCTGGAGTACCATGCGGGTCATGACCTCGCGAAATGCGCCGAGATCCTGGACGCCAACGTTCCTGCTACGCAGATCCGCTACCGACTTAATTGTTTTGGGCGTGACCATCGAAACAGTGAGTCGGTTAGCGTAAGTGCCTATAATCACTACGTTAGCACCTGCCGATGCAGCGTTAGTGACTGGCTCAATACTAGCTCCACCGATATCAACATCGTTAGCAACCACCGCTTGTACAACTTTCACCGCCGAATCTAAGTTTTTGATGGTAACGTTCAAACCTTGTTGCTTGAAGAATCCCATCTCCTGAGCAATCGCCATATCAACGTTTGCAAAGCTGGTTTTCCCTGTTGGCAAACCAATCTCGATTGCTGTTGCTGTGAGTGCAGGTTCTGACTTAGTAGCGTTTCCAAAGGGTGTATTCTCACATGCGATGGTAAATACCGCAGAAAGTATAATGAGTACGATGAATACAGAAACTACTCGTAGCCGTCGTTGCATATTAGCCTCCTATTTATGCCGATAACGCCAAGGTGAAATGCGTACTTCTGCTACTTCCAGTAATCCAGTACTAACAATGCCAATCGCCATTAGCACAACGACAGGCACAAAGACGCGTGCAGTCTGAAATGAATGGGCATTAGAAACAATCAGGTATCCCAACCCTGAAATAGCAGTGTAGAACTCGGCAACGATGACGGCAACCAGTGCCCGACCTATCGCCAGACGAATTCCGGTCATAATGAAAGGCAATGATGATGGAACTACTAAATCGATCCAGAGTCGATATTCTGTTGAGCAAAACGAGCGTGCAACCTCAATTAACTGAGGGTCAACTTCGCGCACGCCGCGCATTGTATTGATTAGTACTGGAAATATGCTGAATAGCATTACCACAACTACTTTTGCAGATGTGCCAAACCCGAACCATAAAACAAGGATTGGTACCAGGGCAACCATAGGAGTGACGTACAGTGCCGTAATTGGGATATCTAACAGTGCAGCTGCCACCGTACTCCGACCGATGAGTAAGCCTAACGCAATGCCGCCGAGTATGCCAAGTATGAACCCTATGGCGAGTACACTTATGCTCTGACTTAAAGCCACTAGGAGCGTACCGTCAGCGATCATATCTATCGCAGCCTGGACAATGGCGGTTGGATAGGTAAAAAGGATTGGATTGGTATTTCGACCATACCATTCCCAAAGTAGAAAAATCACGATCAGTGAGATACCACGGAGCCATCCTATAAAATGGTGTTGCTTCAGGCAGGCATCAGCACGCTGGGAAGCCTTACGTCGGTACAAGGCAACCTTAGTTGGGTTGGAATTAGCTGCTGACGTCTTCAATCTCATTGTTCTTTAACTAATCGTGGGGTAATTTTTGATTTGGTAAGGCACATTACCACTACCATGTAGGGCTTCCCATATCTGGTTACGTAGCTGTGGATATGCGGCGTGAAACCGGAGATTTTGGGGAGTGCGTGGACGAGGTATCGGCACGTTCAGATCCAAGCATAATTGCCCTGTACTGCCCAGCACAACAATTCGATCGCCTAGTAAGATTGCTTCATCAAGATCGTGTGTTACTAGAATAGCTGTAGTCTGGCGACGCTGTGGGTCTTCCCATAGACGTATCAGTTCACCTTGGAGCATTTCGCGTGTAATTGCATCAACTGCACTAAATGGCTCATCAAGCAGGAGTACTTCGGGTTGCACTGCTAAGGCACGTGCAATGCCAACACGCTGTTGCATCCCGCCGGAGAGTTCATAGGGGTAGCACTGTGCAAACTCAGCCAAGCCCATGACTTCAAGTAGACGCATGGCGATGCCGTTCTCATCACGCCGACCCTGGACTGACAACCCATACTCTATGTTCGCTCGCACAGTTTTCCAAGGAAAAAGACCAAAATGTTGGAAAATCATTGCTATCCGAGAGGTAGGGCGGGTAATTGCAGCACCATCAAGGAGAATTCGACCACGAGATAGTGGCATCAAACCTGCCACCGCTCGAAGTAGGGTAGTTTTGCCACAGCCTGATGGTCCAACAATGCAGAGCAAGTCATGTTCCTGTAATGCCAGCGAAATATCTTGCACCACCAACCGTTTGCCAAAGGTGATCGCCACATGCTCAAGGAGTATCTTGGGAGTGTGTAAACTCATGCCTCATTCTTTCTGTTATGGTTGGCATCAGACGCATACTATCTGAAATCTACTGGAGTACAGCAACCGAAGACTTGTCTAATTGTTGATAAGTTTACTAAACTTAGTAAAAACCCTCTGTCTGAACGGAAATTTGTCATCCATAAGGTAGAGACAATTCGAGTATTCACTGATGTTTGTGAACTTTTTGGTAGGATGCTTATCATAATTAATCGTAAGTTGTACACCTGAAGAAATGAGGATGTCCTTACTCCCAACTGTTTGGCAAAACATGTATTCTTGAGAACGTTATTGTGACGTGGCAGAGATATTACTTGCTTGGATTAACCAGGTTTATGGGGTTGTATTAAACTGTTCTGAGGTCATACGGTGATAGTAAAATTATTTAAAGGTCAATCAAAGGATAAATACTTCTTTTTTCAATAAAATAACTACTAGTAAATTTTACACGCAGCGTATTAATAGCAGAAGATTTACCAATTTCAAGTAGTAAATAACTTAAAATTGTTAAGTGTAATTAAGAGTTGCTTGGCAATTCAATAATTCTTGATCTACATATACCATATAGCAGACATAGTTAAACATTTACATAAATTTACTTCTAACATTACTTTTATATTTCTTATCTAATGACTCAATCACGAAACTTCTTAAATTTACCATCTGGAAGATAGTATGCTTATCTTATTTAAGTAGGGCAAGCCCACGTGTAACTCGTTCCTAAGTCAATACATAACTTAGGGTGAGAACGCCAGCCCTTTCAACCCGAACAAATGAACTAATAAGAAAAAAGTTAGGGGTCAACGCCTCAAACTCGCTCCGCAAGCCTCTTTGGCAATTTGTACCCAGTAAGAACGAAACGAAAAAGGTTGAAAGTCACTCTGGACAGCTCTGTTCACGTTTTCGTTGTTCTTCTTCATGACATTTTTTAGCAGAATTCACAAGGTCGGTAAATTGCTCATAACTAATTCCCAAGAGTTGCTTGGTACGCAAGGGATATTTCTGTATATAATCGAAAGTACTAATCATTTAATTAAGTGGAGGTAGAGGGTCAATTTTACTTTCTACCATTTTTTGTACCCAAATCATATTCCGGACGTGTCTAATAATTGTGAGCTTAACGAACCGTATTGGTATATAACTACTTTTCAACACGTCTGTAACACTACCTCTATTCGTGCAACAACGCCATGACTATCTACTTTTTTATTCATGATTAGGTTTGTACAATCATCTTCAACCTGAGTCTCAATCAACTAAAAGGAATCAATAAAAATGAGTGTTTCATTTGATCGCGTTTCTGATATCTACGATGCAACACGTGGACTACCAGCTAGTATTTCTGAACAAGTTACTGACACTATCCTCAATCTAACTTCAGCAACACCGGATACCAAGTTCTTTGAAACTGGTATTGGCACTGGCAGAATAGCTTTACCCATTGTCCAAAGAGGCTATTCCTATACTGGTGTAGATATTTCAAAAAAAATGCTAGCTGAACTGCACCGAAAGTTAGAGGGTATATCCCACCGACTAACAACGGTAAAAGCAGATGCAACTTCTCTACCATTTGCAGATAACTCTTTTGATGTGGCACTTACAATTCATGTGTTTCATCTTATTTCTAATTGGCAGCAAGCACTAGCAGAAATCTGTCGAGTCTTAAAGTCGGGAGGTATTTACCTCTACAGTCACTTTAATATGGACATTAACAATGTTGATCAGGATATAAATCAAGATAAGTTTGATTTTGAGCAAAAATTGCAAGCTATCATGGCCGACTATGGTTATTCTTTACCATGCTATGGTGCAACCGAACAAGAGGTTTTGGACATTTTGCATGAACAAGGAGCAACTTTAGAAACAGTTGTAGCAGCTAGATGGCAATTTGAATTGACTGTAGGCAAATTGCTCGAACATCATCAAAACAAGGTTTATCGCCATACTTGGCATCTTCGAGATGACATTTTTGCTCGTGTTATTCAAGATTTGCGCTCTTGGTCTTTGCAACGCTACGGCTCTCTAGACTATGATTTATCTGGTGAAAGAAAGTTCAAAATAGTTGTAGTACGCAACTGGGCTTGATGATCGCTATTAGCCCTCTTCTATCACTCTTGCAAGTGAATAATATAAGCCACCAGTGAAAGCAGTGATAGCTTGTTCTAGATACTCTGGACTATCATCTTTAATGTAGTCACTATAAGTGGCTCCCAAATTAATTTGTGTACTTGCCCATTCATTAGGAAAAGCAATGCGAGTATTAAATGAATGATCGCTCGTTCTAATAATTGATGAAACAGGAGACAAAAAACAATGTCGTACTACAGACTATGTAAAACGGCAAGAATTGCCACTTTATCGTTCAAGTAACATTAATCAACTTGTTTTAGATATCCGCTCATCGCTTCTTGCAAACTTTGGATGTTAGGTTTTGCAAGCATTGTGTAGTGATCGCCAAGAATATTAATAATTTGTACTGGTTCTATTGAAAAATTTTCCCATCCTAAAGTTGGGTTGTTATGAAAAACACTACTACTTGCTCGAAACAGTATAATGCGATTAATGCTATTAATGCTATTAACAGGATTTTTCGATTTGTAGTTAAATAAGGCTTGGATATTATTCTGAAAAACTTGTAAGAGATGATGAAATTGTTGATGCTCAACATCTGGAGGTAAAAGATTAAACATTTTCGCTTGTTCCAAAAAATAATCAAGTTTTTCTTCTGGTTCAAGTTTTTTGAGGTTTGTATATAAAATATTGAGATTATTTAAATTTAAAATTTCTTTTCCAGTAGAATTAGCTATATCTTGGGCGAATTCAACTAATACCTTGTCTTGTGCATCATAATTATTAATCTGTGTGGGCTGTTTTTTGGTAATTGGTGCTTGGCTATCTAGTAAGGCGAGTAAGTCAACCTTTTGACCTTGCTTTTGTAACTGAGTCGCCATCTCAAAAGCGATTACACCGCCCATCGACCAGCCTCCTAAAAGATAAGAACCTTCTGGTTGAATAACGCGTATAGCTGCAATATATGCAGATGCCATATCTTCGATTCTGGTATAAGGCTTACATTCTCCATCAAGACCAAGCGATCGCAAACCGTAAAATGGTCTATCTAGACCAAAAGAACTGGCTAATTCGTAGTAACAAAAAACATTTCCCCCCACAGGATGAACAAAAATAGGACTTACGCATTGACAAAGTAGCTTAAACGTGTGTATAAGCTCATCAAAAAG
>NZ_JCACKS010000036.1:0-16980 GCF_059505505.1 Pelatocladus sp.
AACTTCTATTGACGTTCTTTTACCACAAAATATACTATTTTGGAGATGTTTAATATATTGTGATGCAAATTCATTAAAACTGCTGAAAGCTATTTACCTGCTTTGCAAAGTCATGTCTAATTACTTATTATTACTGTTTATTTTTGTTAATTTTATTTCGGGAATATATCCTGCTTCTGCTCACAAAGTCAAAACAACAGCAGATGTAGGTGCAACTCTACACATGGAACCAAATGATACTCCTCGTGCTGGAGAAGCGACAAGAGCCTGGTTTGCTTTGACACGCAAAGGTGGTAAGGTGATTCCGCTAACACAGTGTGATTGTCAATTGCTGGTTTATGCCGAACCTCATGCTTCTGGAGAACCGCCCCTACTAGAGCCAAGATTAAAATCGGTCTCAGCAGAACGCTATAAAGGAATACCTGGGGCAGAAATTACTTTTCCCAGAGCAGGTAGTTATCAACTGCTGTTACTTGGAAAACCAACAGTACGGTCAAAATTTAAACCGTTTCAGTTGAAGTATAGAGTTACCGTGGCGGTTGGAGCAGCACAAACAAAGCCAGATACACAAGTAGTAAAAAATGTCAATCAAAATATTACTGAAAAAACAGAACAAGGAATACCCATTTGGGCGATCGCAGCTTTAGGTTTTTTTGGAATGGGTGTGTTGTTGTTTGTAGTGCAACGAGTGAATAAGGATTAGGGATCGGGGAGCAGGGACCGGGGAGCAGGGACCGGGGAGCAGGAAGAGACTTGTCCCCCTTGTCTCCCCAATTCCCAATCCCCAATTCCCGCTCCCCGATCACTTGTGTCTCTGCTGATGCCACTGCCAGGCGTGGTTGATAATTGGTTCTATGGATGAATATTGTGGTTGCCAGTTTAAGATTTTTCTGGCTTTGTCGCTACTGCCAATCAAAGCAGGTGGATCACCAGGACGGCGATCGCATTCTACAACTTTGAGATCACGACCTGTAATCGACTTAGCAGCCTCAATGACTTCTTTAACAGAAAAACCGCTACCATTTCCTAAATTGAAAACTTCGCTCTTACCACCTGTTAATAAATATTCCAAGCCTAAAACATGAGCGTTAGCTAAATCAGTTACATGGATATAGTCCCTTATGCAAGTACCATCGGCTGTGGGGTAATCTGTACCAAAAACAGATATTGATTTGCGTTTACCCAAAGCTGTTTGTAGTACTAAAGGAATTAAATGAGTTTCTGGATTATGGTCTTCTCCCAACTTGCCACTAGGATCAGCGCCAGCAGCATTAAAATAGCGGAAAATAACTGATTTGAAATCATAGGCATTACCAAAATCAGATAAAATTCTCTCTACCATCAGCTTGGTAGCACCATAGGGATTAATAGGATCTTGGGGATGGTTTTCGGGAATTGGTATAGTCTCGGGAACTCCATAGGTTGCACAAGTAGAAGAAAATACAAATTTATTTACAGAAGCTTCTAACATCGCTTCTAGTAAAGTGAGAGTTCCCAAAACATTGTTGCGGTAGTATTTGGCAGGATTAGTCACTGATTCTCCTACATACGCATAGGCAGAAAAATGCATCACTGCTGCAATGTCATAGCTTTGAAATAACTTATCTAACAAAGGGCGATCGCTTGTATCACCAACTACGAGTTCCACTTGTAAAACTTTTTCTACTAAATCACGGTGTCCATACACGAGATTATCGAGAATAATTACTTCATAACCAGCCTGCAATAGGGCAAGTACAGCATGGGAGCCGATATATCCAGCCCCTCCCGTTACCAAGATTGTACGTTTTACAGATGACATAGTTTTTCCTTTTACTGAGACGACTACTTAATTAAATTAATCTACCTAAACCTAAATACTGATCTGGAAAATTACAAAAACTGCGGTCAGTTGAAAAAATTTGCTCTAAAATCACTACGACGGTAGTCTTTGTGTGAGGGGGAGTCACCCCCCAGGGTGGAGATATTTCTCTACCTTTAGGGAGTGACATCATTAGTAATTTTTAGTCGGATAAAAGTGCAACACTTTTATTTGACTGTAAAATAACTCAAATGCCCAAAACTGCTAGGCTGACTGCACCAGAAGATTTGAGAGTTCACTTATGTTTGTACTTCTAAGCCGGGTTCTTCTTTGGCTGCTTCTTTTAGCGGTTCTAGTCTCTTTGTTCCAGAGATTTTATCCGAAAGGAACTTTTGTCGGGCGATTATTTTTAGTAATTTTGGCTGCTGTTGTACTTCTATCGTTTGTTAATCCTACCGAACCAGCCATTGCTTCTTTGTGGAGAGTAGTGTCCTTTCCACTCAAACCTTTGGGAGCATCAATGTTATTAATGATTTTTGCCGCGCAAACTTTAAAAGATGGTGCGATCGGAAAACCAGGAGGATTATATGTCGCTTGGGCGTTAACGATTTTGTTGTTGGCTAGTACGCCAGCAGTTGCCTATTTTTTAGTTCAATCGCCGATCGCCAAATTTGCTAACCCTAATATTGCTCTGTCTGCACCCAAATCTGGGACATTAGTGGCATTTAAACCAAACTCTACTGTAGCGAACATGTCAGATGTAGTAGGTGATAGCATTTTTTCACAAGCACAACCAAATTCATATCTGTTACAAACTCCAACCGAAGTTCGCAGACGTGGGTTGCAATTGGAAGACTTTGTACCCAGTGCGGACACATTGGCGTTGACAACACGAGTTTGGGAAAGTTATCTCAATCAGATTTACTTTTTCTTACGTGGTGGTCAACGATAAAGCAAACAAAGCTGCAATTCAAGAGGCCACAATGCTACATTTGTAGCTGAGTGGCCTTATTTTAAGATGCTGGAATGGCAAAAACACGACGCCTTGCTGTACTTGCTACTTACCTGCGTCCGCACTGGCGGGAAGCAACATTTGGTATTGTCGCTCTATTGACTGTCAATGGACTAGGTGTTTACATTCCTTTATTGATTCGTTCAGCAATTGACAAACTCTCAGCTACATTTACTTTCAATCAGTTATTCAGTTATGTAATACCAATTATCCTACTGACTTCAGCAATGTGGTTTATTCGCATGGCGTCGCGCATCTGGATATTTGGTATCGGACGCCAAGTCGAATTTGAACTCAAACAGCGAATTTTTGAACACTTACTCAAGCTAGAACCATCATATTTTACTACCAACACTGCTGGTGACTTGATTAGTCGCGCTACTAGCGATGTAGATAATATCAGGCGATTATTAGGTTTTGCAGTATTGAGTCTAGCAAATACCTTTTTTGCTTACATTTTGACATTACCAGTCATGCTCTCAATTAGTGTAGACATGACATTGGCGTCGTTAGCAGTCTACCCTTTGATGTTGTATTTTGTGTATCTGTTTAGCGATCGCCTCCGCAGTCAACAGTTAGCAGTGCAGAATCAACTCTCTGAGATCAGCGATGTGATTCAAGAGGATATCAGTGGTATTGCTTTAATTAAAATTTACGCCCAAGAAGAAAACGAACGGCGTGCTTTTGCTCAGAAAAATCAGCAATTATTGGGAGCTAACCTCAAACTTGCAAAAAGCCGAAATACACTGTTTCCTTTAATTGGTGGAGTAGCTAATGTTAGCTCCCTAGTCATTATCTTGTTGGGAGCAACACGCATCGCCGCCGGAACTCTGGATGTTGGTAGCTTTGTTGCACTGCTATTGTATGTAGAGCGTTTAGTTTTTCCCACTGCTTTATTAGGGTTTACAATCACCACCTACCAACGAGGTGAAGTGAGTATTGATCGCGTCGAGTCAATTTTGACTGTGACAGCCAAAATTAAAGATCAACCAGATGCAATTCATTTGCCAATAGAGCAAGTACAAGGGCAATTGACAGCAAAAAACCTTTGTTATATTTATCCTGGTGCTTCCAGTCGCGCTTTAGATCGAGTCAACTTTACTATCGCACCAGGAGAGACTGTCGCAATTGTCGGAGCAATTGGTTCGGGGAAATCAACTTTGGCTAATGCTTTACCTCGCCTGTTAGATATTGACGAAGGACAATTATTTTTAGATGGAATAGATATTACTAAAATTGCCATAACAGACTTACGTGGTGCGATCGCCTACGTTCCCCAAGATAGTTTTCTATTTAGCACCACCGTCAAAAATAACATCCGCTATGGTGATCCTTTAGCAGAACAGCAAGAAGTAGAATCATCTGCCAAAAATGCCCAAATTCACCCAGAAATATTAAATTTCCCCCAACAATACGAAACCATCGTTGGTGAACGCGGTATTACTCTTTCTGGTGGTCAACGCCAACGTACAGCTTTAGCAAGGGCAATGCTAGTTAATGCCCCTGTTTTAATATTAGATGATGCCCTCTCCAGCGTTGACAATCAAACGGCTACAGCAATCTTGAACAATCTTTCTGGTGGTAAGAAACGTAAAACTGTTATTTTTATCACCCACCAACTTTCAGCCGCAGCTGTTGCTGACCGAATTTTTGTAATGGATAAAGGTAAAATCGTCCAAACAGGTACACAAGCAGAATTATTACAACAACCAGGTCTTTATAGAACTTTGTGGAGTCAGCATCAAGTTGAGGAATTGCTGCATTAAGGGAGGGTGGGAGCCAAAATTTTGTAGAGACACGATATATCGTGTCTCTACATCCGGATTCATACCACATTCAGCAATGCCCATTTTTATATGTTTTTTTGATGTTTTTTTGATGAAGTGAGAAGTTATGCGTATTGCTATAACGAAGACTGGCTGAACTTAAATACTACTGAAAGATTATTTGCTGGCATTTGATAAACATTGAGTAAACTGAGATTGTGTCTACTAGCTGCTGTGACGACATCTTCAAGATTACGCACACCCCATTCTGGATTTTGGGCGCGTAGAGATTCATCAAAAGCAGCATTACTTGGTGCAGTATGTTTGCTATCTCGTTTAAACGGCCCATACAAATAGAGGATACCACCAGACGGAAGAATGCGACCTGCACCCGCCATTAGTCCCAAACAAGCAGCCCAAGGTGAAATATGAATCATGTTGATGTTGACTATGGCTGTAATTGGTGAAGTAGTAAATAATGCTTCTTTCTCTATCATCCAGACTGGCTCACGTACATCAATCTCTAAAGGTGGCTGAAGAGTTTCACAGGGTAAATGTGTACTCCAAGCAGCGATGCTAGCACGGTGTAAGGGATTGGGATCAGAAGGTATCCATTGACGAGGAGACAGACGAGGAGCAAAATACACCGCATGTTCTCCAGTACCGCTAGCAATTTCTAATACACTACCCGTTGCGGGTAATACTTGCAACAATACTTCTAGAATTGGTTCACGATTGCGCTGTGTAGCTGGGGCGTATTGTCGTGTGTCTTGTGGTGTGTTCATTCTATGTTGTAGATTGGCAGTTGGACTGTAAATGTGGCTCCTTGACCAATTCCCTCACTAGTAGCATAAACCTGACCGTGGTGCAGTTCAACCAAATGATGAACAATAGCTAGTCCTAATCCCAATCCCCCATATTTTCTGGTTGTAGTACCATCTGCTTGGCGAAAGCGATCGAACACATGGGGTAAAAAGTCCGAACTTATACCTTGTCCTGTATCAGTGATTGTAATTTCGGCGAATCCATCAATTTGCTGAAGCCAAATCTGTACTTGACCAGCAGGAGGAGTAAATTTAATAGCATTAGAGAGGAGATTACAGACAATTTGCTGCAAGCGTTCTGCATCGCCCATGACTGGACTAATGAAGGGACTAAGCATGGACTCTATTTGAATTGACTTGGCCTGAGCTTGTGGTTGTATATCTTCAATTGCACCATGAACGATTGGAACTAGGTAAAGAGGTTGTAACTCCAAACGCAGCTTGTTCTGAATGATCATGGAAACATCAAGGATATCTTCAATCAATTTTTTCTGCTGTCTGGCGTTACGTTCAATTGTTTCCAGAGCTTTGGTGGCGATCGCTTCATTCAATTGTCGATTTCTCAGTATATGCGCCCAACCCAACATAGAGTTAAGCGGTGTCCGAAGTTCGTGAGAAACGACAGCTAAGAATTCATCCTTGAGACGGTTTGCTTTCTCAGCTTCTTCTCTTGCTGCTTGCTCTTGGCGTATTAGTTGTTTACGTTCTTCTTCTACTTGTCGGCGTTCGGTTGTATCGCGCCAAGTCACAACTACCCCGTCTCCAAACTTCACAGCACGAATATCATATGCTCTTTGCTTGCTGGTTGATTGTTGATTATTATTTATTAACCATTCCCCATCTCCCCCATCTCCCCTATCTTCCAACAATAATTCCTTTACCAGTGGTTCACCCGTTTCTACAACTCGACAGTATTCTGTAAATAGACCACTTGTCTGATGTCTGGGCATGAGTTCACACAATCGCTTACCTAATTGCTCTTCTTGTGTAAACTGGTGATTTTCACAAGCAGCTGCGTTCACATAATCAATGCGGAAGTCTATTATCCTACCTGATGTGTCACGGATAGCAGAATAAATGCCAAAGCTGTCTAGGATGGTTTCTACAGATGTACGAAATAATTCTTCGCTCTTACGTAATTCTGCCTCTGCTTGCTTGAGTAATTTTCGTTCTTCGGCTTCTCGCAAGGCTCGCTCTACTGCTGGAACTAGTCGCTCCAGGCGTTGTTTGAGTACATAATCTGTAGCTCCACTTTTGAGAGTTTCAATGGCTCGCTCCTCACCAAGTATCCCAGAAATGATGATAAATGGTACTTCTGGACAGATAGCACAAGCAAGTTCTAAAGCAGAAAAGCCATCAAAGGAGGGAAGAGCGTAATCTGCCAGAATTAAATCCAAGGTTTCGGTTTTGAGAGCTTCTATAAAGTCCGCACGAGTCTCTACCCGTACCAACTCGCAATTAATTTTACTTTTTGCCAAAGCTGTACCAATCAACTCGGCGTCTGCCCAAGAATCTTCCAGCAGCAGAATACGCATCATGATATTATTTTGATAATATTGTCGCCACGCTACAGTTTTCCTATAGCTATAGGAACCTAGCAGCATTATTTTCAAGAAATTTGCTCAGTTCAGACATCTAGCTGGCGATGTAAATTAGAAATTTGTTGGTGGTTGTAGAGACGTAGCAATGCTACGTCTCTACAACCACCCTTGTGATTAGGTATTTGTTTTCGGTATAGTAAAGTAGATTTTTGCCCCTTGATTGATGGCTCCCTCTGCCCAGACTCTGCCATGATGTCTGTGAATAATTCGCTGGATGTTGGCAAGTCCTATACCTGTTCCTTCAAATTGTGTTTGGTTGTGGAGGCGTTGAAATATACTAAATAAGCGATTGACATATTGCATGTCAAATCCTACACCATTATCTTGGATGAAAAAAATAGTTTCTTGCTCATCCTCAATACTGCCAATAGTAATGACTGATTGGTGACACGGTTGAGTAAACTTAACAGCATTTTCAATCAAATTTTGCCATACAAGGCGCAACAGAGAGCGATCGCCCCACGCATGAGGTAGTTGCTGTAAATACCAAATTACATGTCTATCAGGAAAAAGCATTTCTGTTTGTTGTTTTGCTTCCCAAACCAGACGATTCATATCAACGATAGAGTAGTGCATTTCTGCACGTCCGGTACGAGAGTAAGTGAGCAAATCATCTACCAGTTTCCCTGCTCGATTAGTTAATTCTAAAATTGCTTGCAGATAATGCAAGCTTGTTTGATCACTGCTTGTGGTTTCTAGGTGTTCTTTCAATAAATGGGCAAATCCATCAATTTGGCGAATAGGCGATCGCAAATCATGAGATACTGAATAAGCAAAAGCCTCTAATTCACGGTTAATGGCTTCTAGTTGGGCTGTACGTTCTTGGACTCGACGTTCTAAACTTTGGTTAAACTGAAGAATTTCTGCTTCTGATTGCTTGCGTTCTGTGATATCTTCCACTAAGCCATCTATAAAGGTTTCGCCGTCTAATTGATTCAGGGTTTCACTAAAAAGTACCCAGATGTTTTTACCGTCGGGGCGTTGTAAATGTATCTCTCTCTCCCACTCTTGCTGAGATGGACGTTCGTTAGTCATAAAAGAGTAGAGTTGTTCAACAATAAATGACTGAACCTCCTCCAAAGATGGTAAACCTAAAATATTTAAAAAAGCCGTATTTATATCTAAAATTTCTGCTTGAGGTGTAACGCGGAATACACCAATTCTGAGTTGATTCAATAATGACTGTAAGCGCAGTTCTAGTTGATTTGCTTTACGACTAGTTTGATATTGTTGCCAGACTGAACGTATAGCTTGGGTGAGGCGAATAAAATGTTTTGTAGATTTGATTACATAGTCATCTAATCCGGCTTTCATTGCCTCAACCGCTATTTCCTGGGAACCTGTGTTGGTAAACATAATCACAGGACAATTGCGATCGCGAGATTTGATAGCACGCAAAACTTGTAATCCTGTCGTCCAATTGAGTTGATAATCAGTAATGACTAAATCAAATTTATCTGCTGTTAATGCCTGATTCAATGCATTAGCATCAATTATTTCTATAACTTGGACTTGAGAAAACTCTCGGCTTAATTCTCTGATCACCAGCAGGCGATCGTCTGGGTTATCATCTACCAGCAAAATGCGTTGAATTGAATTATTCTGAGTACTCATCGCTGGTTTTTACCCGTTGACTGGGAGATCGGGAGAAGGGGAGAAGAGAAATATTAAAAATATTTCTTCTGCCTTCTGCTTTCTGCCTTCTTGTATTAAGTTGAGTAAACAGAAGGATACTGATTAAATTGTAGCCAGTAGGAGTTTAGTGCTTGCATCATCTCCTGTAAAGCATTAAATGCAACAGGTTTAATCAGATAGGAGTTTACCCCCATATCATAAGCACGGTCAACATCAACATTTTCCCGCGAAGATGTGAGAACCACAACCGGAATTCGTTTTAGTAACGGCTGTTGCTTGAGCCATTCTAGAACTTCCAGACCAGAACGACGTGGTAGTTTTAAATCTAGTAATATTAAGGCTGGTAGTGGATATTTTTCTCTTTCTTCATAGCAGCCTTGACCTTCAAGGTAGATAATTGCCTCATCCCCATCTTTGACAACATGAATAGGATGATTCAAATTTGCCCGACGAAATGCCCTCTCTATTAAGAAAATATCATTGGGGTCGTCCTCTACCAGCAAGATGCTACATTCACCGTGACTCATCATTATAAGCTGGCTCCTTGACATTTTTCATTCCTGGACGCCAGTAGAAAGATAAATAGTAGAAGATTTGGTTGTGCTAAACAGAATTTTCATATCGATTGTTTAGTAGTCAAATGTATATACTATTCGAGAGGGTAATCACAAAAAGACACTCATAGCATGACATAATTCCATCTACCGCTCCGTACGGTAGCGTACATAAGCTCCAGATTTTTCTCAAAAAAGACTAGTTAATATTGCTGAAAAAGCGGTGATATTTCACTTTTGCTCTTCGTTGAGCAAGCGATCGAATTCTTTTTTAATAAAACCGTAACACTCACAAGCAGTTGTCTCCAAAGCTAGGCGATTGAGAATCGTAATCCGACCTCGACTGTAGCGGATAATACCTGCTTGTTGTAGTAAACCAGCTGCTACAGTCACACCAGAGCGTCGCGTACCCAGTAATTCAGCAATAAACTCTTGAGTAATTTGTATAGTATCAGAAGCCGTATGGTCTTGGGCAGTAAGCAGCCAACGGGCAAGCCGTGCTTCTAACGAATGATGACGATTGCAAGCAGCAGTTTGACTAATTTGGGTAAGTAAGGCTTGGGTATAAAGTAGCAATTGCCTTTGCAGAACTCCACCACGAATAAATTCCCGTTTGAGGATTTTGGTATCTATTTTCATCGCAGTACCAGCAACTTGCACAATCGTGCGAGTTGTTGTTAAATCGCCTCCTAAAAATGCGGGATAGCCTATAACTCCATTGCTACCTACCATACCAACTTCTGTTGTCGAACCATCCTCAAGAACAGCAATTAAAGACACCATTGCTCGATTCGGGAAATAGACATGCTTAATATTTTCCCCCGCTTCATAAAGAACTTGACCGAGGGAAAGTCGCACCTCTTCTAGATGGGGAGCAAGGCGCTGGAACTCCAAATCTGGTAAAGCCAGCAGTAGCTGATTAACTAGCACGGCATCGCTTCCATCACTTCTAAATCAAGCATCTTAAATTGACATGGCTGGAGTAACCCTGTCTGTACGGTAGCGTACATAAGCACTAGACTTCTTGCAGAAGTAAGGTAATCCTCTAACAGGATTTTGGATTTTGGATTGACCTTACAGATAAATCCTACGGTGTACACACAAGTCGAAAAATATAACTAACCGACCTTAGCTTGAATTTAGTAGGGTGCGTTATGGACGGAACGGAACGTCGTTAACCATCGAAAACCACCGAATGGTACGTTGCACTGCGCGACAACACACTCTACAAAACTTTTTGTTTTTTTCTAACCCATAATTTCTTTCGGTCTATTGCAAAGGCTAATGGGCAAAAATATTAAGTATTAAGCAAGCGGGCAAACTCATTTGTTACTATGCCATAACATTCGCAAGCAGTTGTTTCTAGTGCAGTTCTGTTGAGAATTATAATTTTTCCGCGACTGTAGCGGATCATGCCTTCTTCTTGTAAATTACCTGCTGCAACTGTGACTGTAGCACGACGCGTTCCCAACAAATCGGCGATATATTGCTGAGTTAAAAATATCTCATTTTGACCAAGACAGTCCTGAACGCACAACAGCCAACGAGCAAGTTGTTGTTCTGTAGAATGGTGAAATTTGCAAACCGCATTTTGCCCAATCTGGGTTAAGAGTGCTTGGGTGTATAGCAGTAGTTTTTTTTGTAATACTCCCCCCCGCTCAAATTCATGCTGAAGGATTTCAGCATTCATTTTCAAAGCACCATCTGCTATTTGTACAAGCGCACGGCTATTAGTAAATTTTCCGCCTAAAAATGCTGGAATGCCAATCATACCCTCATTGCCGACAATGGCAAATTCGGTGGTTGAATTATCCTTGAGAACGGAAATTAAAGACACCATTGAGCGGATGGGAAAGTAGACTTGTCGAATCACTTCCCCACGATCATAGAGAATTTGCCCTTGAGAGAGCCTTGTATATTCTAGATGGGGAGCCAGGTACCGATACTCCTCATCCGGTAAAGATGCCAAGAGTTGATTAATCGACCTGGGATCACTATCGGATGGAGACATGCTGTTGTCTGTTGGCAGAACAGTCAGGACGTTACATAACTGCTAGAGAATGAAAAAAAAGCATACTCTGAGAGCTAGTGACGACGTGAGAAGTTGTCATAGGTTAATAAAAATTTGCAAACGACTTCTTCTCCCTACTGGAAGATTCGTACGTTAGCGTACAGATTATAAAGGAAGAAGATAGGAGATGGACGGATTGGCAGATGGAGACAAACCAATTAAAAATTAAAAATTAAAAATTAAAAATTAGAAATACTAACTAGTTAGCAATTATCTGCTAGTAGCAACTCAATCCAAAATTGGCTACCCTGTCCTAATTGCGATTCAACTCCTACACTACCTCCCATACGCTCAATCCCCCGTTTAATAATTGCCAAACCGATACCAGTACCCGGATAAGATTCTATGCCATGCAAGCGCTCAAAAGTTATGAATATTCGTTGTTGATGTTGCCTAGCAATGCCAATTCCGTTATCTTCCACCCAAAGACGTACCCATTTTTTTGAGATAGAGGTTTCTGAAGATACAGGAGTGTGAAGAGTATGAGAAGAATTTACTCCCTCTTCTGCCCAGATCCGCACTTGCGGTTTAACATCACTAGCGACAAACTTAAGGGCATTACTAATCAAATTAATCAACACCTGTACTAAGATGCTGTAATGTGCTTTCACAATCGGTAACGGTGACTCGATGGTTATGTGTGCTTGAGTAATTTGTATGTCTGAGTGTAATTCATTAATCGCCTCAGCGATCGCACTCTCCAAACTGAGTCGTTGTAGCCAAATTTCGCCGCGCCCTAGACGACTGTAAGCAAGCAAATCCAGAATCAAAGTGTCCATCCGTGCAGCTGCGGTAATAATACGCTGGGTGTATTCTTGTCCTGTTTCGTCTAAATCAGATTTATAGTCTTCTTGTAAAGCTTGGGCTAGTCCTTGCATGGCACGCAGTGGGGCGCGTAAATCATGGGAAACACTGTAGGTAAAGGCTTCCAATTCCTGATTGATTTCTTGTAGTTGTATGGTGCGTTCTTTGACTTTTTGTTCTAAGTTTTCGTTGAGTTGCTTAATTTCTGCTTCAGCTTGTTTGCGATCGCTAATATCAATAACTAGCCCACAATATCCTCTGACTTGGCCATTTTTGGCGATGTCGGGAACTAAAATAGCTTGAATATAACGCTTTCCTCCTTCTCGATAAGGAAGTTCTGCTTCATACTCAACTAAATTTCCTGCTAGAGTACGTTCTACTTTGTCTTTCATGATTTGATAGGCTGCTTCTCCCACAACTTCTACTAGGTGCTTGTCGTAGATTTCCTCTGGAGATAAGCCAAACCAATCTTTGTATGTTTTGTTAATGAACTGATAGCGTTGCTGGGTATCGATATAAGAAATACAGACGGGCAAAGAGTTGGCAATTAAGTTTAACAATTCTTGATGCTGACGACCTTTGTCTTCACTTAAGAGCAATTGTTGGCTGATGGTTTGCGTATTTCGCCGAGCAGTTTTTAGGGAGTTAATGAATGCAACAATAAATAGCCCCTCTACCAAAAATATAATCAGTTGGAGATTTATCCAAAAGTTATTGACAAACAATGATTTCGCTGGAGTTAAGAAAAAATAACTACTCACCACACCAGACAAAACAACTGCCAATATACCAGGGCCAACTCCTCCATGACGACTAGTCGCCATTATGGCAACAAAAAATAGTAAAAATGGCGTTTCGTATTGTAGACCAGCCCAATAATTTAGCAGTAGTTTACCGAGTAATGCGATCGCTACAGTTAAAAATGCAATACTGTAGTGCCAAATAATTCGGCGTTTTCCTCTCAACATATTTTTTGCTCAAGCTTACAAACCGCTCAAATAGAGAGGCTAGCTGTTAATATGACTATTCTAAATGGGTAGTACTGGACTCGAACCAGTGACATCCTGCTTGTAAGGCAGGCGCTCTACCAACTGAGCTAACCACCCGTTTTTGCTCACAAGAATTAATGTTAGCACACTAACTTGAAAAACGCGATAGTATTTTTAAGAAAATTTTTGCTTAACTAATCCAAAATCCAAAATTTAAAATCTAAAATTTCTATGCCTTCTGGTCAAACGCACGATCGCATTACTTTGTGGGCTTTGCCGTTGGTTGCTGGAGCCACTTTTGTCCAAACTAAAAGTGGCAACTTGACTTTATTGGTGGCAGGTGGATTTATGTTTGGGGGGCTGATGTTTGGCCCTGACTTGGATATATACTCCCGTCAATATCAACGTTGGGGTTTATTACGTTGGATTTGGATTCCTTATCAAAAAAGCCTGCGCCATCGCTCTTTTTTATCACACGGGCCAATTATCGGTACAACATTGCGAGTAATTTATCTGAGTGGCGTCGTGGGAATATTAGTAATTTTGGTTACAGTAGTTGCCCAAATGCTCGGTAATGGGGACTGGAGTAGGCAGATTTTGAGTGAAATTGTGAAGCGATCGCTCTTGAATCACAGTCTAGAATTGCTAGCACTATTGCTTGGGCTGGAATTGGGTGCAATGAGCCACTCTCTGAGCGACTGGAGTAATTCTGCATACAAGCGTGTGCAAAAGCAAGGTATTCAAGGTTTATGGCCACGTGCGAAAATGAAGAAACGTAAAGCTACAACTCGCGGTAGTCGTCGGACAAAAAGTATGGCAAGCAAGGGAACCAAGGGAAAAAGTAGTAAATAAGCAATAATAAAACTCAATATGAAAAACTTTGAAACTTTGGCAGCGTTACAAGAATTAATAGATGTGGTGGCAAAGTTGCGATCGCCTGATGGTGGTTGTCCCTGGGATTTAGCGCAAACTCCTGAAACACTAACAGAGTATGTTATTGAAGAAGCTTATGAAGTGGTAGATGCGATTAACAGTGGAGACAAAGAAGCGATCGCAGAAGAATTAGGCGATTTACTTTTACAAGTTGTCTTACAGTCACAAATCGCCAAGGAATATGAACAATTTTCTTTGCAAGAAGTAGCGCAAGGTATTTCCCAAAAACTAATTCGGCGTCATCCTCATGTTTTTGGGGATGTGTCGGTGCAAAATGTGGATGAAGTGCGGCAAAATTGGGAAAAAATTAAAGCAGCAGAAAAAGGCGAACCATCTCCAGAAAATCAAAAACTTAGTGTAAAACTCAGTAGTTACGCCCGTAAGCTTCCTCCTTTAATGGCGACGATGAAAATTTCTCAAAAAGCTGCCGCCGTTGGATTTGAATGGGAAAATATTGATGGAGTGTGGGATAAATTTCATGAAGAATTGCAAGAGTTTCACGAAGCTTTAGACCACGAAACACCAGAACGACAACAAGCTGAATTAGGAGATTTATTATTTTCTATTCTCCAGCTGGCTCGTTGGTACAATCTTGATCCGAGCGAAGCTTTACAAGGAACGAATCAGCGTTTTATTCAGCGCTTCCAAAAAATAGAAGGCTTTGCCGATCGCCCCCTTTGTGATTACTCTTTAGAAGAGTTAGAAGCACTTTGGCAACAAGCGAAAGCACACTTGAAAGGGGATTAGGGATTAGGGATTGGGGATTCTCCAGAGGAGACGCACTCGCGTTTGAGGATTGGGGAAGGTGGGGCCCCCTCTGGGGAACTCGGGGCCCCCACTCCCCCCAAGGGAGTGGGGATTAGGGGCGAAGGGGTAATGGGGATTAGGGATTGGGTATTAGGGACAAAAGAAATGGGGAGAATGACCAATTACCAATTACCAATTACTATTAACCAATGACATCCACTAAAAACAGTTTATGAATCGTCGTGAATTTATTGGTTGGGTAGGTGTGGGGAGTTTAGCTAGTTCTCTACCTTTAGTTATTGCAGCTTGTTCTTCTCAAACAAACTCCTCATCGACTACCACTTCTGCCCGTACTGATGGTTTTCAAGTAGCTGGCAGCATATCAGATTTAGACAAAAACGGTCAACTCTTTAACGAGGAAAGTGCTGCTGGTAAGGTGTTGGTTATTAAAGATCCTGGTAATACTAGCAAGGTAATTGCCGTCAACCCTACTTGCACCCATAAAGGCTGTATTGTGGGATGGAATAAAGACCAAAACGCTTTTGTGTGTCCCTGTCATGGTTCTAAATATGCCATTGATGGTAAAGTGATTAATGGCCCAGCAGACAAACCTCTTGCTACCTACACAGCCAAGGTGGAAGGTAATGAAGTTTTGGTAAAAGGAAGCTAATATTGACATTCAAGAGTAAATTGTTAATGGTTAGTAATTTGAGATTTGCCTGATTCAAGTTTGTGCCTTTACACCTGCCGTGAGTTGATAGGATTGGGAAACGGCATAGATTTAGGTTGTTGTGTGGCATGAATATTTCTGATGATCGTTTATCAAACCTAGTTGCAATAGCTAAAAAAACACGTCTGGCGGCACTCAAGTTGTCAGTTTTATCAACTGAGGCAAAAAATCAAGCGATCGCAGCGATCGCTCAAGCTTTAGAATCAGCAAAAGATGAAATTTTGCAAGCGAATGTTGCTGATTGCCAAGCTGCTGCTGCTGAAGGTATTGCTAAACCACTTTATAAACGCTTGCAGTTAGATGAGTACAAATTAAAAGATGCGATCGCAGGAGTAACAGATGTTGGCAAACTTGCAGATCCTGTCGGTACAGTACAGATAAATCGTGAACTTGATACAGGTTTAATTCTCAAGCGAATCACTTGTCCTTTGGGTGTTTTGGGCGTGATTTTTGAGGCGCGTCCAGAAGCAGCAATTCAAATCGTGGCTTTGGCGATCAAGTCGGGTAATGGTGTGATTCTTAAAGGTGGTAAAGAAGCTATTCGTTCTTGTGAAGCCATAGTCAAAGCAATTAAACAGGGATTATCTACAACTGCTGTTAATCCTGATGTGGTGCAGTTATTGACAACCAGAGAAGAAACTTTAGAACTTTTAAAATTAGATAAATATGTAGACTTAATTATTCCTAGAGGTTCTAATGCTTTTGTGCGGTTTGTCCAGGAAAATACCCGTATTCCCGTACTAGGACACGCCGATGGTATATGTCATCTCTATATAGATCAAGCTGCTGATTTGGAAAAAGCAATCACCATTACTGTTGATGCAAAAACACATTATCCGGCTGCATGTAATGCTATTGAAACTTTGCTAATTCATGCCGATATTGCTCCAGAGTTTCTACCAAAGATTGCTGAGGCTTTGCAAACACAAAATGTCGAAATCAGAGGCGATGAACGCAGCCACGAAATTTTACCAAGTCTGAAATCAGCCACAGAAACAGACTGGGAAACCGAATACAGCGATTTAATTTTAGCAATTAAAATTGTAGATTCTTTAGAAGAAGCGATCGCTCATATTAATGATTACGGTTCCAAGCATACCGATGCGATCGTTACAGAAGATCCAGAAGCGGCTAACACTTTCCTGATGCTGGTAAATGCAGCAGGAGTTTATCACAATTGTTCTACTCGCTTTGCAGATGGTTTCCGCTACGGTTTTGGTGCAGAAGTGGGAATCAGTACCCAACAAATACCACCGCGAGGCCCTGTTGGTTTAGAGGGGTTAGTTACATATAAGTACCAATTAACAGGTAATGGTCATATTGCTGCTACTTACACAGGTGCTAATGCCAAATCCTTTATTCATAACGATATAACCTAAGCAAAAAGCCTGGTAAGTTGGATAATATCTGTCTTGATGTCTTAGTGTCTTGGTGTTGGAAAAAGTATTTTTTCACCATAAAAAAGCACCCTCCGAAGTGGAGGGCGCTTTTTCATCTATTTATTCGACTATCT